>DATJKV010000205.1:0-6399 GCA_035491155.1 Magnetospirillum sp.
ATCCCCATCGCAGTCATCACCTCGCTGGATCCGGGGGACGACGCCCTGGAGCTGTTGCCCAAGAAGATTCCGGTGGTGCATAAGGGGCCGACGTTCGGCGACGACCTGTTCACGGCGTTGGACAGCCTGTTCCTGATCTGACGGCGGTTACTCCCGCCCGTGCCGTTCCGCTTCCAGCCAGCCGTCGACCCAGGCGGCATGCTGGGCGGTGTCGGCGGGGAAGGGGTTGTCGCCCAGGTCGCCGCCTTCCCAGCCGGCGTTCCAGCCGCTGAGGAACTCGCGCGGGCGCGGGTCCTCGGGCTTGATGCCGCCGGCCTCGGTGCGGGCCATCCAGTCGCGAAACTCGGGGAAATCCATCAGCACGCTGTCGTCGATGCCGTCGGGATGGCTGCGCAGCAGGACGCGGCCGCGCGGGGTGGTGCGGAAGCGGGCGCTGTCCAGTACCTCAAGCGCGCGGGCGGCCACTAGGTGACGGCGCGCCCGGTCAAGGTTGGCGGCCAGTTCGGCCACGTCCACCCGGCTTTCCTCGTGCGCCTTGGCGCGGTCGGCCACCAGCAGCTTGGCGGCGGCCACCAGGGTTCCCGGCTGGGCCATACCCGCCCGCAGCAGCGAGCGGACCAGATCGGGGAAATGCATCAGGGGGGTGTCATCGATATCCATGATTTGGATTTCGGCATGCGACCCCTGGAAAGCAAGGGGATCAGATGCCGGCGCCGCGCTCGATCAGGCCGGTCTGGCGCTCCACTTCCACCAGAAGGGTGTGCAGGCTCCTGTCGGAGAAACCGTCGGCTTCCAGCTTGCGCACCGTGTTGATCAGGTAGTCGCGATTCAACCCGGCGCAGCCCTGGGCATCCATGATGATGGCGGCGGCCTGTTCCAGCCCCAGGTCGCCCGCGTAATGGCGGTGCTTGCGGTCGGCGACGAAGGTGTAGCCCGCCACCACGCGGCCGTCTTCCAGTTGGATGTTCAGCGTCCTGGCGATGTAGGCATAGCCGATCAATTCGCGCTCGTTGAGGTATTCCACCACCAGCTCGGCCTCGGCGGCCGGCACGCGGAAGGCAAGGCCGCGGCACGATCCGCCCCGGTCCAGCCCCAGGACCAGGCCCGGATGGGCCGGGGTGCCGCGGTAGTGCAGTGAGTAGAGACAGAACGAGCGATGCCAGCCCTTGAGCAAGGCGGGGCGCGCTTCGGCGAACTCGAACCCGGGCCGCCACATCAGCGAGCCGTAGCCGAATACCCAAAGGTCGTTGTGGGGCGAGGTGGACATGGGGGCGAACAATGGCGCAAGTGCCCCCAACGCCGCCAGGGGAATTATACCGGCCAACCTTTGTTTTGACTTGTTGGCCGGTATCCAGCCGCCATTGCGGCGGCGGCCGTGCCGCCCCGAAAGGGGCAAACGACGCCTGAAGGGCGGCCCGGCACGAAGTAACGGGTGGGCTCCGCCCACAAGCAAGCGGATGCGAGCGCCCGGCAAGGGGCATACGGCAGGTCAATTCATTGGCCTGCCGGTATTATTCGCTGGCCGCGAATGCCGCCAGCACGGCTTCGCCCAGCGGCCGTTCCAGTTCGGGCGGCAACGCTACCGCCGGATGCCAGGCGCCGTCGGCGGCGCGGTAGGTGGGAAGCTTGACCTGCACGGTGGCGAAACCGCGGCCACGGCCGCGCACCACCTGGATGCCCTCCAGCCGGAAGGCGATGCCGGCGACCTCGATCTCTGCCGAGGCCAGCGCCAGCAGATGGGGGTGGGTGACGCGGGTGACGCTGTCTACGCGACAGGTCACCAGCGCCACCTCATCGCCGAGCGTGGCAGGCACGGGGAATTACTCCGCCCGCCCGGCGAAGAGGGAAATGATCGCCAGCTTGAGCGCGTAGATGGATACCTTGCGCTCGATCCGCAGTACCGGCAGGGCAGCGGCGGGCACAGCGCCGTCGGTAATCAGCCAGTCGGCGCCGGGGGCGTCGGCATCCTGGGTGACGAAGCCGATGGAGGCCAACTGGCCGCGCACAACCTCGGCCTCGGGGGAAAGCAGAACGCCCACCTTGGGGTGGGCGGCGGCAATGTCTTCGATACGCTTCATGATCTCCTGTCGCGGCCGGGCCTTAATCTTCCTCGGCCGTCCCGTCGTCTATTTCGGCCTGGCGCATGTGCGCCACCATCTCGGTCAGCATGCCGTTCACGTGCGCATCCGCCGCCGAATAGAAGATCTGCCGCCCGACCCGCTCGGCCCGCACCAGCCGCGCGCCGCGCAGCAGGCGCAGGTGATGGCTGGTGAGCGAAGCCGAGACGCCCGCTTCCGCCGCCGCGTCGTTGACGCATTTCGGCTCGAACAGGCAGGCCAGCAAAATCCTCAACCGTGTCGGGTCACCCAGCAGACGGAACGTCTCGGTGATGACCGCAATTTGCTCTTCGTCGGATGCAACTCGTCGCATGTCACGTCCATATATATGAATATTTGTTCAGATGTCAACTATAACCGTCGGAGAAACCACCAGCGAAAGGCCTGTATGGCGCCTGACGGGGTGGTGTGCTCTTCGTCCAATTCGTCGGACAGTTCAAAATGGGGGGCCAGCAGGGCCGACAGGCTGGCGGTGTCGTGGTGGGCCACGGGAAGGCCCGAGCATTTCTCGGGGCCGCCGGGAGCGAAGCCGGCGATGATGGCGGTGCCGCCGGGCACCAGGGCGGTGGCCATGACCTCGGCGTATTTGCGCTGGTCGTCCTCGTCGGTCAGGAAGTGGAAGCAGGCGCGATCGTGCCATAGTTCGAACAGCCCCGGCACCGGGCGCCATTCCAGCACGTCCGATTCGATCCAGGTCACATCGTCACCCAGCGGCCCCAGCCGCTCGGCCGCCCGCGTCAGCGCCGCCGCCGACACGTCCAGCACGGCCACGTGCGCCCATCCGCGTTCCACCAGCCGGTCCACCAGGAAGGAATCGCCGCCGCCCACGTCCACCACTCCGGCCGTGCGGCTGGCGCCCGCAGCCTCGATCAGGGCCAGCGAGAGGGTGGGGTGGGACTGGTGCCAACTGGCCCGCTCGGGGTCGATGGAGGTCCAGCGTTGCTGCCAGTGGCTGTGGCGGTCGTCACTTGTCGTCATGGCTGCCGTCCTCGTCATCATGCTTCCCCATCCTAACGGCCCGGCTGGTTCTTTCCAGCGGTTAGGGCGGTGGGGCTGGAAATCTAGGCGTCATAGTTATATAGAGAACGCTTCGCATCTCGCGCCTGCGAGCATGCCCACCCTTGTCAGGTCAGAGGACTCAATGGTTGCAGCGTGGACGCCGGACAGCTGGCGCTCTAAACCGATCGTTCAGGTTCCCACCTATCCGGACCAGGCCAAGCTGGCCGAGGCCGAAGCGTCGCTCGCGAAGTTTCCGCCGCTGGTGTTCGCCGGTGAGGCGCGCCGGCTGAAGGCGTCGCTGGCCGACGTGGCGGAGGGCAAGGCCTTCCTGCTGCAGGGGGGCGACTGCGCCGAAAGCTTCGTCGAGTTCTCGGCCAACAACATCCGCGATACCTTCCGCGTGCTGCTGCAGATGGCTGTGGTGCTGACCTACGGCGCCGCCATGCCGGTGGTGAAGGTGGGCCGCATGGCCGGCCAGTTCGCCAAGCCGCGCTCGGCCGACACCGAGGTGATCGACGGCGTCGAGCTGCCCAGCTATCGCGGCGATATCATCAACGGTGGTGAGTTCACCCCCGAGGCCCGCATCCCCGATCCCGACCGCATGCTGCGCGCCTACAACCAGTCGGCCGCCACCCTGAACCTGCTACGCGCCTTCGCTCAGGGCGGCTATGCCGACCTGCACAAGGTGCACCAGTGGACGCTCGGCTGCGTGTCCGGCTCGCTGCAAGGCAAGCTATACGAGGATTTGTGCAACCGCTTGTCCGAGACCCTGGCCTTCATGGAAGCCTGCGGCCTGACCAGCGAGAGCACCCCGCAGATCCGCGAGACCGACTTCTTCACCTCGCACGAGGCGCTGCTGCTGCCCTATGAGCAGGCGCTGACCCGCGTCGATTCCACCTCGGGCGACTGGTACGACTGCTCGGCCCACATGCTGTGGATCGGCGAGCGCACCCGCCAGCTGGACGCCGGTCACGTGGAATTCCTGCGTGGCGTCAAGAACCCCATCGGCTTCAAGGCCGGTCCGGGCATGAGCGGTGACGACCTGTTGGGCCTGATCGACAAGCTCAACCCCGAGAACGAGCCCGGCCGCATCACCATCATCACCCGCATGGGTGCCGAGAAGATCGAGGAGAAGCTGCCCGCTTTGGTCCGCGCCGTCGAGCGTGAGGGCCGCAAGGTGGTGTGGTCGTGCGACCCCATGCACGCCAACACCGTCAAGGCCGGCAACTACAAGACCCGCGAGTTCGACCGCATCCTGGCCGAGGTCAAGGCGTTCTTCGCCGTGCACAAGGCCGAGGGCACCCATGCCGGCGGCGTCCATTTCGAGATGACCGGCCAGGACGTGACCGAGTGTGTCGGTGGTACCAAGGCGGTGACCGAGGCCCGCCTGGGTGACCGCTACCACACCCACTGCGATCCCCGTCTCAACGCCAACCAGGCCCTGGAACTGGCGTTCCTGATCGCTGACGCGCTGAAGGGCGAGCGGGCCCAGCAGCGGGCCAGGCAAGCGGCCATCGGCTGATAATTCGGCCGGCCGACGGTATCCCGCCGTCGGCTGCCTGAATCAAGCCCCCCTGTCCCCCTTTAATTCCTTTTAGGCATTTCCCATGCCTATAGTGATGGGTGGGGCAGCTTAGGCAGTGGGTGTGCGATGTTCAGGCTCGGTGTCGGAGGCAAACTGATGTCCACCGCCGTCCTCACGGCGGTTGGCTTCCTGGTCCTGGCGGCGGTAGCCCTCTTTCAGTTGCGCGAAACCATGATCGAGGATCGCATCGCCAAGGTGCGCAATCTCTCGGAGACGGCGCGCGGTCTGGTCAAGGGCATCGATGAACGCGCGAAGGCGGGCGAGTTCGACCAGGTGGCAGCCCAGGCGATGGCCCGTCAGTTGATCGAAGCATTGCGCTACGACGAGGACGAATACTTTTTCGCCTATGACTATGATGGAAATTCGACCGCTCATGGTTCCAGGCCGGACCGGGTCGGCAAGAACTTCTTGGATAGCAAGGACAGCTCTGGCTACGCCTATCTCAAGGATTTGATCGATAATGCGCGCAAGGGCGGTGGGGCCGTCTTCTATATGTTTCCGCGGCCTGGCTCGAACATATCCGCGTCCAAGGTTTCGTTTTCCGTTGCCTACGAACCTTGGCGTTGGGTGATCGGCACGGGCATCTATATCGATGACATCGATGCCGAGTTCAGGGCCGCGGCAATAAAATTCGCCGTCATCTTGGTCGTGGTGATGGTTGCGTCCATTGCCCTGGTGATTGCTCTGTCGCGGAATATCGGCGGTGGCGTGATCCGCCTGGTGGCGGTTACCGGGCGCTTGGCTGCCCGGGATTTCGCCGTCGAAGTGCCCGAGACCTCCCGCCAGGATGAGATCGGCCAATTGGCGCGGTCGGTGGCGGTGTTGCGCGACGGGGCCGCCGAAGCCGATCGGCTGCGTTTGGAGCAGGAGGCCATGAAGGCCGCGGCCGAGGCCGAGCGCCGCGCCGGCCTGCTGAAAGTGGCCGACGGTTTCGAGGGCAGCGTCCTGCAAGTGGCCGAGCACATCACCTCGGCCGCCAACCAGTTGGAAGATGCCGCCCAGTCGGTGTCGGGGGCGGTGGACACCGCCTCGGGTCAGGCCGGTTCGGTGGCCGCCGCCGCCGAGCAGGCTTCGGCCAACGTGGCCACGGTGGCTACCGCCGCCGAGGAGCTGTCGTCCTCGATCGCCGAGATCAGTCGGCAGGTGCAGTCATCCTCGTCCATCTCGGCCGAGGCGGTGGTCGAGGCCGAACGGACCAACACCCTGGTGGAAGGTTTGGCCCAGGCAGCCACCCGCATCGGCGAGGTGGTGGGGCTGATCAACGACATCGCCGCCCAGACCAACCTGCTGGCTCTGAATGCCACCATCGAGGCGGCACGCGCCGGCGAGGCCGGCAAGGGTTTCGCCGTGGTGGCGGGCGAGGTGAAGTCCCTGGCCAACCAGACCGGCAAGGCCACCGAGGAAATCTCCAGCCAGATCGGTGCCGTCCAGGCCGCCACCCACCAGGCGGTGGACGCCATCCGCGCCATCGCCGGCACCATCAGCCGCATCAACGAGATCGCCGGGGCCATCGCCGCGGCGGTGGAGGAACAAGGCGCCGCCACCCAGGAAATCGCCCGCAACGTCCAGCAGGCCGCCACCGGCACCGCCCAGGTCACCGCCTATCTGGGCGAGTTGACCTGTGCCACCTCCCAGGCTGGCGAATCCGCCACCGGCATGCTGTCCGCCACCCAGGCCCTGGCGGCCGAGGCGCGGACC
>DATJKV010000206.1:0-5133 GCA_035491155.1 Magnetospirillum sp.
TCCTCACCGACGAGGACCTGATCGAGATCGTCAAAAGCCAGTCGCCCGACAAGCAGGTGGCGGTCGCCAGCCGCGCCCACGTCTCGGCCGGTGTGGCCGAGGCGCTGGTGGACACCCACAACGAGAGCGTGGTGGCCACCCTGGTGTCCAACGAAGGGGCGGAACTGGGCGAATCGACGCTGCAGAAGGTGGTGGACGAATTCGGCAACTCGGAGAAGGTGGGCAAGCCGCTAGTGGAGCGCGCCAACCTGCCGGTCACCGTGGCCGAGCGTCTGATGGCCACGGTGTCCGAGAACCTGCGCGCCGCGCTGGCCGCGCGCCCCGATTTGTCGCCGGAAACCGTCGCCAACCTGCTGATCCAGGCGCGCGAGATGGCTGTGTTGGGTCTGGCCGATTCCGATACCGACGTGGCCAAGCTGGTGGATCACCTCTATCGCAACGGTCGCCTGACTCCGTCCATCATTCTGCGCGCGGTGTGCATGGGCGACATAACCTTCTTCGAGGCGGCGTTGGCCAAGCTTGCCCGCATCAAGCTGGAAAATGCCCGCACGCTGATCCACGACGCCGGCAAGCGCGGCTTCGAGGCGCTGTTCGACAAGGCTGGCCTGCCCAAGGCGTTCTTCCGCGCCATGCGCGCCGCCATCGACGTTTCCTACGAGATGGAATATGACGGCGGGCCCAATGACCGCGAACGCTTCTCGCGCCGCATGATCGAGCGTATCCTTACCCAGTATGGCGATCTGGGCGTGGAATTCGAGAACGACGATCTGGAATACCTGCTGGCCAAGATGAACCAGCTTCCAGCCACCATGTTGAACGAATAGCCGGGCGACCGGATCAAGGGGATAAGTCGGGGATGTCGACCAAGCCGGCCGCCAAAGTGGTGGACAAGGATGCGCAACACCGTAAGGAAATCATCCGTACTATCAAGGGGCCCGTGGTCGAGCGGGTGCTTGAGCTGATTCCTGCGCTGAAAAGCTATGACGATCCCTACGGCATGGTGCTGGCGACGCCGGACCTGCTTTTCGCCTGCCTGCAACTGGTCAAGACCCGCCGCGACAAGTTCCAGGACCTGCTGTTGGACGACGAGGGCCTGCCGGTCCTGGACGACGAGACCCAGCTTCGTTGCGCCCGCTCGCTGAACCAGGTTGTCGGCATGGTCGTGCGGTCCGGCGCCAAGGCCTATGCCGAGCGCCGCTGGGGCACCGCCAGCACGCCGCCCGCCAAGGTCCAGCACAACGCCCAGACCAAGTCGCTGCTGGACAAGCTGAGCGAGCTGGTGCGCGGCAAGTGGAGCGAGCTGGAGGTGCCCAAGGCAGTGGCCACCCAGGGCGACAAGTTTTATGCGGCGATTAAGGACAACCTGGATTACGACTGGCAGGTGCCGCTGATCCCGTACTTCGCCGAGATTCCCGTCAAGCTGATCCTCGAGTTGGGCAAGGGCGTCACCACGCTGCGCACGCCGGAAGGCATCGCGTCGCTGGCTGATATCGGCCGCCACTCCATGGAGCAGGCGCGCAGGATCATGTCCGACGAGATGATGCGCGAGATGCTGGATACCCAGCCGCTGGCCGCCAAGGGTGTCGCCTTCCTGGGCAAGGAGCGCTACGAGTTCCTGCACGGTGCCGTCTACGAAAAGATGGGCGAGAATTTCTGGCAGATGTGCGTCGATTGCGATCGCCTGGAAGCCATGGAGGTCCAGAACGCCAAGGACCTGGAGAACATGGCGGAGTGGTTGCACCTGATCTCCGGCGAGACCATCTCCCAGCTGGTGCACTACCTCCAGTTCAATCAGATTCCGATCTTCCTGGCCGTCGCCCTGGAAAGGCTGGGCAACGAGACTTTCGCCAAGGTGTTCGGCCCGGCCGGCAACAAGAAGCTGATCAAGATCTTCTGCGAAAAGACCCAGCGTACCCCGCTGGATCCCGCCGATCCCAACGAAGACCTGAAGCGCCGTCTGCCCGACGTGTTCGGTGCTTACCTGCGCTCGCCGGTGGATTTCGAAAAGGGCCTGTGAAGCCCGTATTCGTCATGCCCGGACTTGTTCCGGGCATCCACGTCGTGCCCCAAGACCCGTTGCTTCCTTCGCGGTGCCACGTGGATGGCCGGGTCAAGCCCGGCCATGACGTGTGCATGCTTTAGTGCTCAGGGTTGTGCCACCGGCGCCCACAGTACCTGATCCAGCCGGTCGGCCGCCGTCAGCAGCATGACCAGGCGGTCCAGTCCCAGGGCGATGCCGGCGGAGGCGGGCATGCCGGCCTCCAGGGCCGCCAGGAAGTCCTCGTCGAGGGGATAGCGCTCGCCGTAGAGCGCCTCCTTTAAATCCATGTCGGCCTGGAAGCGGCGGCGCTGTTCGGCCGGGTCGGTCAACTCGCCGAAGGCGTTGCACAGCTCGACGCCGCAGCCATAGGCCTCGAACCGCTCGGCCACGCGTGGGTCGGCGGGCGAGGGGCGGGCCAGCGCCGCCATGGAGACCGGGTAGGAATGCAGGATGACCGGCACGCCGAACCCCAAATGGGGCTCGATGCGGTCCAGCATGATCTTGAAGAAGATGTCGTCCCAGCGGTCCGACTCGGATACCGAGATGCCCAGCCGCCGCGCCTCGGCGGCAATCAGAGCGCGGTCGGGGTTCCACGGGTCCGGCGCGGTGGCCAGCACGTCCACGTCGCAGTAATCGAAGAAGGCGTCCGCCACCGACAGGCGCCGCCAGGGCAGGAACGGGTCGCAGATGCGGCCCTGGTGCGCCATATGGGTGGCTCCGGCGGCACGGGCGCAGGCGCGCACCAGTTCCTCGGTGTCGTCCATCAACTGCTCGACGGTTCCGCCGGCACGGTACCATTCCAGCATGGTAAATTCGGGGTGGTGGGTGTCGGAACGCTCGCCGTTGCGGAAAACGCGGGCGATCTGGTACAGCCGCTCCACCCCGGCCACCAGCAGCTTCTTCATGGTGAATTCTGGGCTGGTATGGAGGTATAATACCTGAGGTAGATTTCCCCATGCGTCTTCAAACGCTGTGGCGAAGGCCTTCAGGTGCGGTTCCAGGCCGGGGCTGATTTGCAGGCAGGGGGTTTCCACCTCGGCGAAGTCGCGCGCGGCGAAGAAGGCGCGCACTGCCGCCAGGACCTGTTGCCGCTTCATCAGCTTGTCCCGCCGGCTTGCGAACATCTCGGGACGCCACCACTCTTTGCCTGCGTTCATAAATCCTCTATCCAATGCAGATGTCTTCCGAACCCAGTCCCATCCGCCGCCGTTCCTTGCGCACTTCCGCCGATCTGGTGGCCGCCGGGCTGGCGGCGCCCGAGCACAAGGCCGGGCTCGACCGCGTCGCCGAGCGCACTGCCGTCGCCATCACGCCCGCCATCCTGGACCTGATCGATCCAGCCGATGCCGCCGACCCGGTGGCGCGCCAGTTCGTGCCCAGCGTGGCCGAGCTGGAGACCGCGCCCGAGGAACGGGCCGACCCCATCGGCGACGAAGCCTACAGCCCGGTGAAGGGGGTCGTCCACCGCTACCCTGACCGCGTGTTGCTGAAACCCATCATGGTCTGCCCGGTCTATTGCCGTTTCTGCTTCCGCCGCGAGGCGGTGGGCGATGCCGACGGCAGCCTTTCGGCGGCCGAGATGGACGAGGCGCTGGCCTATGTCTCGGGCCGCCCCGAGGTGCGCGAGATCATCGTCACCGGCGGCGACCCGCTGATGCTGCCGCCGTCGCGCCTGGCCGATCTGGTGACGCGGGTCGCCCGCCTGCGCCATGTGGAAGTGCTGCGCTTCCACACCCGCATCCCGGTCGCCGAGCCCGAGCGCATCACCCCGGTGCTGGCCGGTGCCCTGAAGCCGCCCGCGGAATCCGAATTGGCGGTGTGGGTGTCGGTGCACGTCAACCATTCCAAGGAACTCTCGCCCGCCGCCCGCCAGGGCCTGCGCCGCCTCGCCGAGGCCGGCCTGCCGCTGGTGTCGCAGACGGTACTGCTCAAGGGCGTCAACGATGATGCCGCGGTGCTGGAGGAGCTGTTCCGCGCTTTGGTGCGCAACCGGGTGCGGCCCTACTATCTGCATCACCCCGATTTAGCGCGTGGTACCGCCCATTTCCGCCTCTCCATTGCCGAGGGGCAGGCGATCATGCGCAGCCTGCGAGGCCGGCTGACCGGCATCGCCCAGCCCACCTACGTCCTCGATATCCCCGGCGGCGCAGGCAAGGTGCCGCTGATGCCCGAGTTCTGGGACGAAGAGCGGGGCGAAGTGACCGATTGGCGTGGGCGGAGGCACAAATATCCGCCGGGGTAACCGTCTTTAAAGGGGGAGTTTCCAATGCTGCCCAAGAAAAAGCGTGCCCTTACCCTTGCCGGCGGCGGTCCCGCCGTTGGAATCAGCGTCGGTTTCCTGAAGGCGCTTCAAGACCATCCCGAAATAGAATTCGACGTCTGGAGCCTGAGCTGCGTCGGCGCCTGGCTGGCCTGCATCTATCACGTCAGCCCGGACCGCGCGCGGAAGCTGGACTTCGTCATGGACACCATGCGGGGCTTCTTCCGTCCCGACGAGGTGTACGACAAGTTTCCGTGCCCCACCGTTTTCCTGCCGGATTTCCCCGAATATCTGGAAGCCTCGCTCAAGTTCATGGTCGATCCCACGTCC
Organism: Magnetospirillum sp.; assembly: GCA_035491155.1. Classification (GTDB taxonomy): domain Bacteria; phylum Pseudomonadota; class Alphaproteobacteria; order Rhodospirillales; family Magnetospirillaceae; genus Magnetospirillum. The sequence goes on from DATJKV010000206.1 coordinate 4,632, forward strand.
TATGAGAACCTGGTCGTTCCTGGCGAGATTCTATCCGGCTACCGTCAGTTGCTGGATTTCTATCTGACTCCCAGCAAGTGGAACCGGGGCGATCTCGCCCATTTGGTTCTGAACGGCTTGCTCGCGCCCAATCCGGCGTCGCGCTTCCTGATGAGCATGGCCTACAAGAGTCCGCTGCCCGGCATGAACAAGCTGTGGTTCGGCCCCGATTACAGCCTGCTCAAGGGGTTCGACATGGACCTGTTGCAGTTGGACGACGTCCCGTTGCTGTACCACAACGCCTACAATGTGGACGCCCAGGAACTGGAGCTGTTTTCCAACAAGAACCCCAGGTATCAAAAGATCACCACCCAGACCCTGTGCGCCTGCTCGGGGCTGCCCTACATCCTCTCGCCGGTCGAGATCAACGGCACCACCTACGTGGAGGGCGCCACCATCGACACCGTGGGGGTGTGGGACCTGCTGCGCAACCACCCAGACCTGGACGAGGTGTGGATCAGCC
>DATJKV010000207.1:0-2412 GCA_035491155.1 Magnetospirillum sp.
CTACAAGCAGTTCGCCCTGACCATCGCCATTTCCACGGTGATCTCGGCGGTCAACTCGCTGACCCTGTCGCCGGCCCTGGCCGCGCTGCTGCTCAGGGGCCACGATGCGCCCAAGGACTGGCTGTCGCGGGTGATGGAAGCCGGCCTGGGCTGGCTGTTCCGCGGCTTCAACCGCGCCTTTGGCCGCGGTGCCGAGGCCTACGGCAATGGCTTGGGCCGGGTGGTGGCGCGCAAGTCGCTGATGATGGTGATGTATCTGTCGCTGGTGGGCATCACCTACGGCCTGTTCCAGGCGGTGCCGGGCGGTTTCGTGCCCATGCAGGACAAGCAGTACCTGATCGGCTTCGCCCAGCTGCCCGATGGCGCCACCCTGGACCGCACCGAGGATGTCATCCGCGAGATGAGCCAGATCGCCCTGGACGACCCGGGCGTCGAGCACGCCATCTCGTTCCCCGGCCTGTCCATCAACGGTTTCACCAACTCGACCAATTCGGGCATCGTCTTCGCCGGCCTCAAGCCGTTCGACCAGCGCAAGGATCCGTCCTTGAGCGCCGGCGCCATCGCCATGCGCCTGAACAAGAAGTATGCCGGCCTCTCGGACGCCTTCGTCGTGATGTTCCCGCCGCCCCCGGTGCAGGGCCTGGGCACCACCGGCGGCTTCAAGCTGCAGGTCGAGGATCGGGCGTCACAGGGCTACGAGGCGCTGGACGGCGCGGTGAAGGCGTTCCTCGCCAGGGCGGCAAAGGCGCCCGAGCTGGCCAATCTATTCACCTCGTACCAGGTCAACGTGCCCCAGCTTTACGCCGACGTGGATCGTACCAAGGCGCGGCAATTGGGCGTGGCGGTGACCGACATCTTCGACACGCTGCAAATCTATCTCGGCAGCCTGTACGTCAACGACTTCAACAAGTTCGGCCGCACCTACTCAGTGCGGGTCCAGGCCGACGCCCAGTACCGTGCCTATGCCGACCACATCGGCAAGCTCAAGGTGCGGTCCAAGACCGGCGAAATGGTGCCGCTCTCGGCGCTGTTGACGGTCAAACCCGCTGCCGGGCCGGAACGGGCCATGCGCTACAACGGCTTCCTCGCCGCCGACATCAGCGGCGGCGCCGCGCCCGGATTCTCCTCGGGCCAGGCCCAGGCGGCGGTGGAGCGCATCGCGGCGGAAACCCTGCCCAAGGGCTTCACCTACGAATGGACCGACCTGACCTACCAGCAGATCATCGCCGGCAATTCGTCGCTGATCGTCTTCCCGCTGGCGATCCTGCTGGTGTTCCTGGTGCTGGCGGCGCAGTACGAAAGCCTGACGCTGCCCATCGCCATCATCCTGATCGTGCCCATGAGCCTGTTCGCCGCCATGACCGGCATCTGGCTGACCCGGGGCGACAACAACATCTTCACCCAGATCGGCCTGATCGTGCTGGTCGGCCTGTCGGCCAAGAACGCCATCCTGATCGTGGAATTCGCCCGCGAGCTGGAATTCGTCGGCCGCTCGCCCATGCAGGCGGCGGTAGAGGCCGCGCGTCTGCGTCTGCGCCCCATCCTGATGACCTCGCTGGCCTTCATCATGGGCGTGGTGCCCCTGGTCCTGTCCACCGGCGCCGGTGCCGAAATGCGCCATGCCATGGGTGTCGCGGTGTTCGCCGGTATGCTGGGCGTGACCGCCTTCGGTATCTTCATGACGCCGGTATTCTACGTGCTGATCCGCGCTTTGGCCGGAAACCGCCCGCTGCACCACCACCAACGGACCCACGCGGTCGAGGTGCCCGACGAACTGGAGGCGCCACTGGTCCGCGCTGCCGAGTAGGAAATGGAACCTGGGGGGCTAGCTCCCCCCCGTCTTTTCGATGTCGCAGGCGGGTGCTTAGGAGCATATGAGGGCATTAGGAAATGGCGGAAAACTAAAGAAGTCATCGGCCTGACGCGCCCTAATGCGTTGAACGAAAAAGCCCCGGCAGGTCGTCGACCTGCCGGGGCTTTTTCGTTCCATCGCGTTGGTAGCGGGAGAGGGACTTGAACCCCCGACCCCAGGATTATGATTCCCGTGCTCTAACCAGCTGAGCTACCCCGCCGAACCACGCGAGGAGCGCCGATATAAAGGCTATCCGGAGGGCTGTCAAGCGGTCTCGAAGGTGGTCACTCAGAATTTTGCCTTGGCGTCGTCGCCAGCAGGTCGATGGGAGGGCCGGTGGCGGGGCGGGTGAGGCGGACGGGGATTCCCAGGGGGTGGGCCGCCGCCCATGCCACCAGGCTCCAATCGACGCGCTCGGCCGCTTCGGGGCCTGCTGCGGCGGCGATGCGGTCTTCCAGATCCGCCGGTACGCTGGGCTCGGCTTTCTCTCCGGCTTCGATGGCATCGGCGGCGTCCTGGCCGGGATGGAGTTCCAGCCACAACTCGCCGTCGACATGGGC
>DATJKV010000208.1:0-3586 GCA_035491155.1 Magnetospirillum sp.
CATTCTTCGCGACCGAGGTGAACGAGCCGGAGCGCATCGACGAAGCCTGGGCCACCGCCGCCCGCGGCAGCATCTGGCAGGGCGAAGTATGGGCCCGCCGCGCCGACGGCGATGTTTTCCCCGCTTCGCTGGCGCTGACCGGCGTGGTGTCCGAAGGTGGCGCGGTGAACAGCTTCGTCTTGCTGGCGCATGACGTGACGCGCCGCAAGATGGACGAGCAGCGAATCCGCTTTCACGCCAGCCACGACACCCTGACCAAACTGGTCAACCGCCACACCGTCATGGAAGCCTTGCATGACGCCATCATCCGGGCCGAGTTGGGCGGCTATCGCATGGCGGTACTGTTCCTCGACGTCAACCGCTTCAAGGACGTCAACGACAGCTTCGGCCACGCCGCCGGCGACGACCTGCTGCGCCAGGTGGCGCGCCGGCTGAAGGGCTGCGTGCGCGCCAGCGACATCATCGGCCGCCTGGGCGGCGACGAGTTCGTGGTGGCACTGCCCAGCATCAGCGACCATTCCGGCGCCGTGGCCTGCGTCGAAAAGGTCCTGTACGCCTTCTCCGAGCCATTCTCGGTGGCCGAACGCGACCTTTATTGCTCGACCAGCATTGGCGTCGCCATCTATCCCGACGACGCCGACACCGCCGAGCAATTGCTGTCCCACGCCGATGCCGCCATGTATCACTGCAAGGCTGGCGGGCGGCAATACAGCTTCTACGACCACGACATGAACCGCCAGGCAGTGGAGCGGGTCAACCTAGAGAACGACCTGCGCGTAGCGCTGACCGAGCGCCAGTTCCGCCTGCACTATCAGCCCAAGATCAATGCGTGCACGCGGCGCATCGTCGGCGCCGAGGCCCTGATCCGCTGGTCGCACCCCGAGCGCGGCAACGTCAGCCCCGCCTTGTTCATTCCGGTGGCCGAGCGGGCCGGCCTGGTGGGCGCCATTGGCGACTGGGCCCTGGCCGAGGCGTGCCGGCAGATGCAGCATTGGCGTGAGCAAGGCCTGAATTTCGGCTGCGTTTCGGTCAACCTTTCGCCCGCGCAGTTCCACGACGCCGCCTTGAAGGAAAAGGTGGAAAACGCCCTGGCCACCCATCGCCTGCTACCCAGCGACCTGGAACTAGAAATCACCGAGACCATGATGGCCACCGAAGTCGACCGCGCCATCGCCATCCTGACCCAGTTGGGTGCCATGGGCGTGCGCATCTCCATCGACGACTTCGGCACCGGCTATTCGTCGCTGGCCTACCTCAAGCTGTTCCCGGTGGACGCGCTGAAGATCGACCGCGCGTTCGTCAAGGAACTGCCCGGCAACGCCAAGGATGGCGCCATCGTCGCCTCGGTGGTGGCGTTGGGCACCAACCTGGGCTTCGACCTTATCGCCGAGGGCGTCGAAACCCGCGAACAGGCCGAGTTCCTGCTATCCAAGGGCGTGTCGGCCATGCAGGGCTATCTGTTCAGCCCGCCGGTGGACGGTGAGCGCTTTACCGAACTGCTACGCCACGGGGTTTGAAAGAGGTAGCAGCCTCCCCCATCGGGACAAGGCCTCGCACTTCCGCATGAGCTCCCAGCGCAGGCGGATACCCTCCCTCATCAGCACTGGTATCCATCCCTCCACAGGAATACCTAGGGGGTGTCACGACGATCCCGCTTCGGAGTCCCGCGATGCTCGACAGCCAGAACGGCTTCTGCCCGGCACGGCAGACACACGCTCCGCAACCGGTGGAGTATGTGGTGCGCAAGGACGGCAAGCCTTTTGCCATCCTCAACGCCACACCAACCCTGGCTGAACGGACCCTCGCCGGCTTTCGGCAAGCGGCTCCTGCAGCATCCTGGAGCTTCGAGCGGATCTGACGGACCTTCTTTGTGTCTCCCCTCTCAAACTTGAAGGCCCCGCTCCTGCCGGAACGGGGCCTTTTTCTTACTCGTCGTCGAACCGGCCGGGGGACTGGCCCAGCGGCACCAGGGAATCCTCTTCCGGCTCGCTCACCGCTTTGGCCTTCAGCGCCCGGCGCAGGATCTTGCCGGTGGTGGTCTTGGGCATGGCCTCGACGAAGGTGATCTCACGCGGGGCCATGGCCGACCCCAGTTCCTGGCGGGCGGTATAAAGCAGCTCAAGCCGCAGCGCCTCGCCCGGCTCGAAGCCGGGGTTGAGCGAGACGAACGCCACCGGCACCTCGCGCAGCAATAGGTCGGGCTTGCCAACCACGCCGATTTCGGCCACCGCCGGGTGGTCCATCAATGCGCATTCGATCTCGAACGGGCCGATGGTGTGGCCGGCCGACTTGATCATGTCGTCCGAGCGGCCGACGAACCAGAAATAGCCCTCGGCGTCGCGGCGCACCAGATCACCGGTCAGGTACCAGCCATCCACGATGGCGGACTGGTAACGGCCGGAATCGCCCACATAGGCGCTGAACAGTGACGGCAGGTTGGCCTTAAGCGCCAACTCACCCACGGTCTCGGGCTCGTCCAGCACTTCGATCTTAGACAGGTTGCGCTTGACCACCGCCACCTCGACGCCGGGCAGCGGCCGGCCCATGCTGCCAGGACGGCCCTGGCCGGGCAGATTGGCGATGGCGATGGCGCCGGTTTCGGTCTGCCACCAGGTATCCAGGAACGGAGCGCCCAGGGCCTTGTCGCCCCAGGTCACCGCCTCGGGGTTCAAAGGCTCGCCCACGCTGGCGGCCAGCCGCAGCGAATTTTCGCGGTAGGTGCGGGCCAGGGCGGCGCCGTAGCGCATCATCATGCGGATGTTGGTGGGCGTGGTGTACCACACCGACACCTTCTCTTCCTTCAGCACGCCATACCAGCGGCGCGGGTCGAAGTCGGCCTCGTCGATCACCGAGGTACAGCCGTTCACCAGCGGCGTGATCAGCGCATAGGCGGTGTTGGTGATCCAGCCCGGATCGGCAGTGCACCAATAGACGTCGTCAGCGCGCAGGTCGAAGACCTGGCGGCCGGTCACCAAGTGCGACAGCACCGCGGCATGGGAATGGAGCGCCCCCTTGGGCGTTCCGGTGGTGCCGCTGGTGAAATGAACGAAGGCGGGCGAAGCCTCGGTGGTTTCCACCGTCCGGGCGGGTGCGGCCGCCGTCATGGCGGCGCGGAAGTCGCTGCAGCCGGCATGGTCGCCCAAGGGCATGTCGGGCTCATCGGGCACCAGCAGCACGTGCTCGAGGTCGGGCAGGTTGCCGCGCGTCGGCGCCACCTTGCGAGCGTAAAGCGACTCGCCGGCGATCAGCACCTTGGCGCGGGACAGCTCCAGGCGCGAACGGACGGGGCCGGGACCGAAGGCCGAAAACAGCGGACAGAAGACGCCGCCAGCCTTCCAGATGCCCAGCGCCGCCTGGTACAGCTCCACCGAGCGGCCCAGCAGCACGGCGACGGCGTCGCCTGGCTTCAGGCCCAAGCCCAGCAGGGCACCAGCCACGCGCGACGAGGTGTCGGCCAGTTCGGCGTAGGTCAGCACCCGGCGCTCGTAGCGGCGGCCCAGGCTGACCAGGGCACGGCGACTGCCGGCGCCGTCGGCCACGTGGCGGTCGACCGCCTCATGCGCAATGTTCAGCCCGCCGCCCGGTA
>DATJKV010000209.1:0-1985 GCA_035491155.1 Magnetospirillum sp.
GCCGGCGCAGCATGGGCTCCAGCGCTGGGAAATGGGTGCAGCCCAGCAGCAGGCAGTCGCAACGTCCGTCCGCTGACGGGTCGAGGAACAGCGGCGCCAGATAATGGCGGGCGATCTGCTCGGCGATGGGGCCGTCGACCATGCCTTCCTCGACCATGGCGACGAACAGCGGGCAGGCCAGCGACACCACCTTGGCCCCTGGGCGCGAATGCAGGATGGCGCGGGGGTAGGTGCCGGCCTGCACGGTGCTTTCGGTGGCGATGACGGCGATGCGTCCTTGTGCGCTGGCATGCCCGGCCGCGGTCGCGCCGGGTTCGACCACGCCGATCACCGGCAGGCCAGGAAATTCGGCGCGCAGGGTCTCAAGCGCGTGCGCGGACGAGGTATTGTCCGCCACCACCAGTGCCTTGATGCCGATCTCCACCAGGGCGCGGGCGGCCTGGACGGCGTAGTGGCTGACCGCCGCCGCGCTCTTGGTGCCGTAGGGCAGGCGGGCGGTGTCACCCAGATAGACCAGGGATTCCTTGGGTAGGCGCTCGCGCAGGGCCTTCAGCACGGTCAAGCCGCCGACCCCGGAGTCAAAAACTCCGATGGGCTGGGTGCGGGACTTGTGGGGCAATGGACGCCTCCTTCGGTGAATCGGCCCGCATCTTGGCGCGCCTGCGTCGAAAAGCAAGGGGCAGGAACCAGACGGCTGCGTGCCTGTTAGGCCCCCATCAGGGAAGTCCTCTCGAGGAGAATGTCCATGATCGCGCGTGCAATGCTGGCGGCTCTGCCTGTGGCCCTGCTGATGTCCGTCCCCGCCTTGGCCCAGGGGCAAGGCGACGCCGCGGCGGGTGAGAAGGTGTTCAACCAGTGCAAGGCCTGTCACACGGTCCAGGCCGGCCAGAACCGGGTCGGTCCGTCGCTCCACGGCGTGGTTGGACGCAAGGCGGGGACGGCCGAGGGCTTCAGCTATTCGCCGGCCATGAAGGGGGCCAACTTTACCTGGACACCCGAGAATCTGGATAAGTACCTGGCCGACCCCAAGGCCGTGGTGGCCGGCAACAAGATGGCCTTCCCCGGCCTGAAGAAGCCCGAGGATCGCGCCAACGTCATCGCCTATCTGGCGCAGCAGAAATGACGGAGGCGGGGCCATGAGAACCCGAGTTTTCGCCCTGTTGTTGGGCATCGGCTTCCTCATCGGCGGCATATTGGGCTTCGTGCCGCGTCTGGTGATCATACCGCCCGACCAGCCCCCGATGATCGTCGGGGCCTCGCACGGCTTGCTGTTGGGCCTGTTCCCCGTCAACGCCGTGCATAACGCCGTCCACCTGCTGTTCGGCGTCTGGGGCGTGGTGGTATGGCGCAGCTTCGCCGCCTCGCGGACCTATTGCCGCTCGGTGGCGATAATCTATGCCGTGGCGACGGTTCTGGGGCTGATCCCCGACGCCAATACCCTGTTCGGCGTGATGCCCTTGCAAGGGCTCGATGTGCCGCTGCACGCCGTCATCGCCATTGTGGCCGCCTATTTCGGCTATGCCGCCATTCCGGCGGTGGAATCCGGGCCGGCGATACGCCGGCCGTAGGGGGGGCGCGCCATTAGTCGGGGGGCGGGAACCTGTTGAGCTTCCGCCCTGTTCCAACGCATGCCGAGGCAGCTTGCAAGGAGAAGACCCATGGCCGACACGACCCTTACCTCACCCAGTGACGTCGCCGAGGCGGCGAAAAAAAGCGGCGAGCGGGCTCTCAGCGAAGCCAAGGCCCGCGTCCAGAATGCGGCGGAGGCCCAGTGCAAGCGGGCGGCCGACGCGGTGCACGGCATGGCCGGGGTGCTTCACCGTGCCGCCAGCGATCTCAAGACGGAGAACGAAACCATGGGGCGCTATACCGATATGGCGGCTGACCGGCTGGATCATTTCGCCGGCTATCTGCGCGGCACCAGCCTTTCCGACGTGCTGTCCAACGCCGAGGATTTCGCGCGGCGCGAGCCGGCCTGGTTCATC
>DATJKV010000210.1:0-1918 GCA_035491155.1 Magnetospirillum sp.
GGCGCTCCAGTTCCTGCTCGGTGGCGTCGTCGCCGCCCACCATCTCGACGCTGGTGGGCTTGGCCACCTGCTCGGGCCCGCCTTCGCCGCCCTCGGCCGGCGCCTCGGCGCCTTCCGCGTCCTCGGCGGGAGCGTCGGCGGCCTCGGCCCCTTCGGCCTGGGCCGGCTCATGGCCCGGCTCGTGGTCGGAATCGCCGTTGCTGTCGCTCACCGCCGCCTTCTGGGCGGCCAGCAGGGCCTGGCGGTCGGCCACCGGAATCTGGAAGTAATCCGGGTGGATTTCGCTGAAGGCCAGGAAGCCGTGGCGGTTGCCGCCGTACTCGACGAAGGCCGCCTGCAGCGACGGTTCGACGCGGACCACCTTGGCCAGATAGATGTTGCCCTTGAGCTGCTTCTTAGTGCTGGTCTCGACGTCCAGTTCTTCCAGACGCGTTCCATTCACCACGACGACCCGGGTCTCCTCCGGGTGCGTGGCGTCGATAAGCATGCGCTTGACCATTAAGTCCTAATCTCCGTGGCGCCGCCCGCGACGCCCCCGGCAGGGGTGAGCCCTGCCAAACGATGAGGTCTAGCGCATCCGTGCTAACGCGAATGCGCGGGGACCGCGCCGGGCGGGTGTGTTTGAAAGCGAAGCCGGCGGCGCCTGCGGGCGATTCCTCGATATATGCGGAGAAAACGTGCATGTGGCGGGAACCTGTCACGGGCTGTCACGCCCGGCTTCGAAAAAGGTCAGTTACGAACGGTCGCGTCGCCAAGGCCATGGCGCCCTTCATCCTGCTTAAAGCGCTGAACGAGTTCGTCCGCCAGCGCGAGGGGGTCGGCGTCAAGGGTCCCGGTAACGGGACACCTGGGTCTGCGAACCTATGGTCGGACAAGATAGCCATAGCCGAAAGTTTCGACAATCATCTTGTTGCACCCAGGCGGATAGGGGGCCGGCTTGCCGGTCATAGGCCTTTTTCTGGTCGGAAGAGTCTGTGGAATCAATGCCTTTTGGGTTGAGCTTGAGTCGCCGTGTGCGCTATAGCTGTTAACGCTCGCTCAAGCAGATTGCGCGACAATGGGGAAATGATGGTTCGGGTGTCTCGGTTGTGGACGATGCTGGCGATGACGCTGGCACTGGCCGTTGCGCTGGTGCCGGAGGGCGCCTGGGCGCGTGCCACCGCCAGCGGCCTGCGCCTGGGGGCCCATCCCGATGGCGTAACCCGGCTTGTGCTGGACCTGTCCGAAGCGGTGGATTTCAGCACTGCGCTCTATGCCGATCCCTATCGTGTCGTAGTCAATACCCCGCCCATGGGCTGGGGCGCCGACAATGCGGTGAGGAAGCCGCTGGGATCGGTGCAGTCGCTCAACTACGACGAAGACGGCCTGGGCGGTCGCATCATGATCGACCTGAAGGAGCCGGCGACCGTCAAGTCGGCCTTCGTCATCCCGCCGCGCGATGGCCAGGGCTGGCGCTTTGTGATGGATCTGCAAAAGACCACGCGCGCCGCCTTCTTGGATGCCGCCATGCCGGCGCGCAGCGTGGCCAAGGCCGAAGCCAAGCGCCCGCAGCCGGAACGTCCTCAGCCCGCCGCCAAGCCCGAACCGGCGCCCAAGCCGGCGCCGCGTCCCGAGGTGGCCAAGGCTGCCGAGATGCCGCCGCCGGCCGCCGCCGAGCCGGTCCGGCATGAGGCGCCGCACAGCATCGTCATCCATTCGCCCGAAGCCGCGCCGCCGCAGCCGCAACCGGCCCTCCAGATGGCGCCGCTGCCGGCGCCCGAGCCGCGCCCGGTCTTGGAGGCCCGTGCCGCCAAGCCGCTGCGCAATGTCTCGCCGGTGATGTCGGCGCCGGTGCCGCCGCCGCTGGAGCGGCCCACCGCGCACCCGATCAGCGCTGCCGCCTTGGTCACACCGGCGCCCGAGCCTGCGCCGCCGCCGG
>DATJKV010000211.1:0-3898 GCA_035491155.1 Magnetospirillum sp.
TCCCATGGTCGCCATCACGCTTCCCGACGGCAGCGTCCGCGAATTTCCCGGCCCGGTCACCGGCCTGGACATCGCCAAGGACATCGGCCCCGGTCTGGCCAAGGCCGCGCTGGCCCTTCGTATTGACGGCGAGTTGAAGGACCTCTCGACTACTCTGACCACCGACACGGCGCTGTCCATCGTCACCGCCAAGGATGGCGCCGATGCGCTGGAGCTGCTGCGTCACGATGCCGCCCACGTCATGGCCGAGGCGGTGAAGGAACTGTACCCCGAGACCCAGGTCACCATCGGCCCGGCCATCGATAACGGCTTCTATTACGACTTCGCGCGCCCCACCCCGTTCACGCCCGAGGACCTTGAGAAGATCGAGGCCCGCATGCACGAGATCGTCGCCCGCGACGAGGCCATCACCCGCGAGGAATGGGACCGCGACGAAGCGGTGAAGTTCTTCACCGAGGCCGGCGAGAAGTACAAGGCCGAGATCATCGCCTCGATCCCCGCCGACCAGAAGATCTCGCTCTATCGCCAGGGCGGCTTCATCGACCTGTGCCGCGGCCCGCATCTGCCCACCACTGCCAAGCTGGGCAAGGCCTTCAAGCTGATGAAGCTGGCCGGCGCCTATTGGCGCGGCGATTCGCGCAACGAAATGCTTCAGCGCATCTACGGCACCGCCTGGTTCGACAAGAAGGACCTGGACGGCTACCTGCACATGCTGGAAGAGGCGGAAAAGCGCGACCACCGCCGCCTGGGCCGCGAGATGGACCTGTTCCACCAGCAGGAAGAGGCGGTGGGCAGCGTGTTCTGGCACCCCGCCGGCTGGACGCTGTACCGCACGGTGGAAAGCTACATGCGCCGCCGGCTGGAGGCGACCGACTATGTCGAGGTGAAGACCCCGCAGCTGGTGGACTTCTCCCTGTGGGAGGCCTCAGGTCACGCCGACAAGTTCGCGGAAAGCATGTTCACCATCAAGACCCAGGATGAGCGCCATCTTGCGGTCAAGCCCATGAACTGCCCCTGCCATGTGCAGATTTTCCGCCAGGGCATCAAGTCCTACCGCGACCTGCCGCTGCGCATGGCCGAGTTCGGCTCGTGCCACCGCTACGAGCCGTCGGGCGCCCTGCACGGCATCATGCGCGTGCGCGCCTTCACCCAGGATGACGCCCACATCTTCTGCACCGAGGACCAGATCACCTCGGAGACCATCGCCTTCTGCCAGTTGCTGAAGGAGGTCTACAAGGATTTCGGCTTCGAGGACGTGCGGGTGAAGTTCTCCGACCGTCCGGCCAAGCGGGCCGGCTCGGACGAGACCTGGGACAAGGCGGAAGGCGCGCTGGTGGAGGCGGCCAAGGCCGCCGGCCTGGAGACCGTGTTGAACCCGGGCGAGGGCGCCTTCTATGGCCCCAAGCTGGAATTCGTGCTGCGTGACGCCATCGGCCGCGACTGGCAGTGCGGCACCCTGCAGGTGGACTTCGTGCTGCCCGAGCGCCTGGAGGCGGCCTACACCGCCGAGGACGGCAGCCGCAAGCGCCCGGTCATGCTGCACCGTGCCGTGCTGGGCTCGTTCGAGCGCTTCCTCGGCATCCTCATCGAGCACTTCGCCGGCCGTTTCCCGCTGTGGCTGGCGCCCACCCAGGTGGTGGTCGCCACCATCGTGTCCGAGGCCGACGAGTTCGCGCTTGAGGTCGCCAAGACGCTGAAGGCGGCCGGCATCCGGGTGGAAACCGACCTGCGCAACGAGAAGATCAATTACAAGGTGCGCGAGCACTCGCTGGCCAAGGTGCCGGTGCTGCTGGTGGTGGGCAAGCGCGAAGCCGAGAATCGTGCCGTCGCTCTGCGCCGCCTGGGTTCGCAGGACCAAGAAATTGTTGCGTTGGACCAAGCAGTTGCTAAACTCGCGCACGAAGCTACGCCTCCGGCCTGATGCCGGAGGTGGGTTTGTGACGGGGAGCCGGGTCTCTTAAGCCGCGGAGGGGAACGCGGCCGGGGAGGCCCATATTCGTGTTCTTGCCGATGGAGAAGGTTTCATAGCTAGGCCGCCAATGCAGACGCCGCCCAAGAATGATGGGCCCCGCGTCAACCGAGAGATCGACGCCCGCAGCATCCGCCTGGTCGGTGCCGACGGGGAAATGATCGGTGTCGTCACCCTGCGCGAGGGTCTGATCATGGCCGAAGAGGCTGGTCTGGACCTGGTCGAGGTGTCGCCCAATGCCGAGCCGCCGGTTTGCAAGATTCTGGACTTCGGAAAGTTCAAGTTCGAAGCCCAGAAGAAGAAGAACGAGGCGAAGAAGAAGCAGAAGGTCATCGAGATCAAGGAGATCAAGCTCCGCCCGAACATCGATGACAACGACTACGATGTGAAGATGCGCGCCATGCGCAAGTTCCTCGGGGAAGGCGACAAGGTCAAGGTCACCCTGCGCTTCCGCGGCCGCGAGCTGGCACACCAGGACCTGGGTATGAAGGTGCTGGAGCGGGTGCGCGACGACCTCGAAGGCTTGGGCAAGGTCGAGCAAATTCCCAAGATGGAAGGCCGTCAGATGGTCATGGTGATCGCGCCGCGCTGAGCGCCGCGATCCCCTATTGCCATCGGCGAAAATCCCTGTCGAACGGGGTTGCGGAGGCAAGCGAGTTACGCTAGTCTCCGCGCCTCGCACCGACCAGGCGACTTTTCCCAGCGGAGGGGTGGCAGAGTGGTCGAATGCGCCGGTCTCGAAAACCGGTATGGGTGCAAGCTCATCGTGGGTTCGAATCCCACCCCCTCCGCCACTTATCCAGACCGACCGCCCCTTTGAGGGCGGTTTTTCATTTCAGCCCACAATCCAACTCCCTCTCTCGCCCGTTCCTTCAAGGCCGCACGGATGCGCTCGGCGCGCTCCCGGCTTCCCTGCGAGACCTCGAAGCGGGGCAAGCATTCACCGCGCGACAGGCGCGCCTCGATGTCGCCGACGTCGCTGGGCGGCGGGGCCGGTTCACGACCGAGCAACCGGTCGAGCGTCAGAAGGCGATAGTCCCCGAGTTCCGGGTTCTCATCATAGGCGCGTTGACCAATAGCGTTGGTGTTCAAGCTCTTCGGTCGTCCACGGCGACCCATCGGCCACCTGTTCCTGTTTATCGGTGCGGACCCGAATAACGGGCGGCTGCGCGGTAGTTTCACTGGAGAGGGAGGCGGCCATGCCTTCGGCACCCAGGCTATGGGTCCATCGCCATTCGGCGGTCGTCCGCGTCACCCACTGGGTCAACGTGGTGGCTTTGACCGTCCTGCTGATGAGCGGCTTGCAGATCTTCAACGCCCACCCCGCGCTGTATTGGGGGCAGTCTTCCGATTTCGACCGGCCCTGGCTGTCCATGTCGGCGGTTATGAACGAAGAGGGCGAGGTGCGTGGGGTGACCTCGGTCTTCGGCCGTGACCTCGACACCACCGGGGCGCTTGGCCTGTCCGGCGGCTTGGAGCGGGGCTTTCCCGCATGGGCTACCCTGCCGGGGCCCCAATGGCTGGCGATGGGGCGGCGCTGGCATCTTTTCTTCGCCTGGGTGTTCGTGATCAATGGCCTGGTCTATCTGGCCAGCGGGCTGGCGAGCGGACATTTCCGGCGCGATCTGCTGCCGACCGGCGCTCAACTGCGCCATATGGGCCGCACGATCGCCGACCACGCGCGCCTGCGCTTTCCCAAGGGCGAGGAGGCGCGGCATTACAACGTGTTGCAGAAGCTGGCCTACCTGGTGGTGATCTTCCTGCTGCTCCCGGTCATCGCCCTGGCGGGCATGGCCATGTCGCCCCATCTGGACAGTCTGGCGCCTTTCCTGCTCGACCTGTTTGACGGACGCCAGTCCGCCCGCTCGGTTCACTTCATCGTCGCCACCCTGCTCGTGGCGTTCTTCCTGGTACACGTGCTGATGGTCC
>DATJKV010000212.1:0-5788 GCA_035491155.1 Magnetospirillum sp.
CCGTCATATTTCATGCGGTCCTGCACGAAGGCCTTGGACCAGATCAGCTCGGTGGGCGGGATCAACTGCACGTCCACGCCGCACACGTTGGCGTCATGGGCCTCGTTGAACCACACGTCGGTCACCGGATTGATGGCGATGGTGGAATTGAAGATGACGTCGAAGAACAGCGGGCCGCGCCGCACCTTGGCGATCCAGCGGGCGTCCTCCACCTCGGTGTCGTAGCCGTTGCGGGCGAAGTGACCAAGGATGCGGGGATAGTCGCCGGCGCGGCAGAACACATCCATGTCCTTGGTCGGCCGGTTGATGCCGGTATAGGCGACGACAGCGTAGGTGCCGCCAAGCAGGAACGGGATGCCGGAGCGGTGCAGTTCCACCAGTCCTTGGGCGTAAAAGTCTTCGGCCTCGGGCGGAGCGGCACCGGAGGCCTGGCGGGGAGGTGAGTTCATCGGCGCCTTTCCGGTCGCGAACATGCCGGGAAAACAGACGCCCGCCTGCCCCGGTTCCCCGGGCCTAGAGCCGGATAGGGCCGATGGGGACTTTCCAAGCACAGGGGGCGTTGGCTAACCTGCCTGTGGAAACGCGGGGAGGATGAATGGCTCGCATCGTGGTGCTGGGCGGTGTGGCGTCGGACGAGGTGATTCACCTCACCGGCCGCTGCCGCGAGGGTGCCCACCTGGACGGCCGTCTGGCGCGTGCGCGGCTGGGCGGCGGGGGCGCCAACACGGCGGTGGCCCTGGCGGCGGCCGGCCACCAGGTCACCCTGGTCACGGCGGTGGGCGAGGACGCCGCCGCCGATTGGCAATTGGCCCGTCTGGCCGAGCGCGGCGTGGACACCTCGGCCATCGTGCGGGTGCCCGGCCCCAGTACCCGCTCCATCCTGCTGGTGGACCCCGAGGGCGAGCGCACCATCGTCAACCTGGGGCGTGCCCAAGAGGCCGAGCCGCCGCACCGGCTACTCGACCTGTCGGCCGATCTGGTTTACGTGCGCTCGCGCAAGCTTGGGCTGGCACCGCTGCTGAAGCAGGTGAGGGCGCCGGTGGTGGCGCACATCCCGCCGGCGGCGCCGGGATTGTTTCCCGCCGGGATCGTGCTGGCCTCGCAATCGGATATCGCTGTCGACGATCCGTTGGCCCTGGCTCGTCAGGTGGCCGGCGAGCGGCTGCAATGGATGGTGCTGACCCGGGGCGCCGCCGGCGTCCGGGCATTCGCAGATGGTGGCGGCGTGCTGGAGGTGCCGGCGGTGCCGGTGGCGCCGGTGGACAGTACGGGTGCCGGCGATTCCTTCGCCGCCGGCCTGTGCCATGCCCTGGCGGGCGGGCTGGCAATGGCGGCGGCGCTGCGCGAGGCGGTGCGCTGGGGTGCGGCCAAGGTGGGCGAGGAGGGATCGGCGCTAAGCGTCGAAAGCGTCCGGCGGCTGCTGAAATGAAAAGGGCCGGAGGTTTCCCTCCGGCCCTTGTCTTCCTTACCCGGGTGCTTACTCGGCGGCCTGCTTTAGCGGCGCCGCCGCCTTACGCATGTCGCCGTGCTGCTGGGCGGCCAGGTGCCATGAGAAGGCCTTCTCCAGGCAGTGCGGGGTGTGGCCGCCACGGGTGGTGGCCTCGGCCACGTAGTCGCGCATCATGTCCTTGTAGGCGGGGTGGACGCAGTTCTCGACCACCACCTTGGCGCGCTCGCGCGGAGCCAGGCCGCGCAGATCGGCCAGGCCCTGCTCGGTGACGATCAGGTCGACGTCGTGCTCGCAATGGTCCACGTGGGTGACCATGGGGACGATGGAGCTGATCTTGCCGCCCTTGGCAACCGACTTGGTGACGAACACCGACAGATAGCAGTTGCGGGCGAAGTCGCCGGAACCGCCGATGCCGTTCATCATGTGGGTGCCGTTGACGTGGGTGGAATTGACGTTGCCGTAGATGTCGGCTTCCAGGGCGGTGTTGATACCGATCAGGCCCAGGCGGCGGATGACCTCGGGGTGGTTCGAGATTTCCTGCGGGCGCAGCACCAGGCGGTCCTTGTAGCGCTTGACGTCGCCGAAGAACTTGCGGGCGCAGGGTTCGGACAGGGACAGGGCCGAGCCCGAGGCGAACTTCAGCTTGTCGGCGTCGAACAACTCGAAAGTCGAGTCCTGCAGCACTTCCGAATACATCCGCAGATCATGGAACGGGCTGTCGATGAAGCCGTGCAGCACCGCGTTGGCGATCGAGCCGATGCCGGCCTGCAGCGGCTGCAGGGAAGTGGACAGGCGACCCAGCTTGACCTCGTGGCGGAAGAAATCGACCAGGTGGCCGGCGATGGCGTTGGTCTCTTCGTCCGGCGGGGTGATGGTGGCGAAGCTGTCCATCTTCTCGGTGACCACGATGGCGGCGATGCGGCTGGGGTCGACCGGGATGAAGGGCAGGCCGATGCGGTCGTTCGGCTGGGTCAGCGGAATCGCCTCGCGGTGCGGGCGCCGCGTCGGGATGTAGACGTCATGCAGGCCCACCAGGTCCAGGCTCTGGTGGATGTTGATCTCGACGATGATCTTCTCGGCCAGCATGGCGAAGGTGGCCGAGTTGCCGATGGAGCTGGTGGGGATGATGCCGCCGTCTTCGGTGATGGCGACCGCCTCGATGACCGCCACGTCCACCGGCGGCAGCTGACGCGAGCGCAGCATTTCCACCGTCTCGGACAGATGCTGGTCGACGAACATCACTTCGCCGGCGTTGATGGACTTGCGCAGAACCGGGTCGGCCTGGAAGGGGATGCGGCGCGACAGCAGCTTGGCTTCGGCCAGGGTCTTGTCGATGTCCGAACCGAGCGAGGCGCCGGTCAGCAGGGTGATCTTCATGGGGGCTTCCGAGGCGCGCTCGGCCAGCGCCATGGGCACCACCTTGGCGTCGCCCGAGCGGGTGAAGCCGCTCATGCCGACAGTCATGCCGTCCTTGATCAGCAGGGCCGCTTCCTCGGCGCCCACAACCTTGCCCCACAGCGACTTCAAGCCGATCCGGTCACGATACATACCTAGCCTCATGTTCTACGACGAAACGTGAGGTTCAACGATACCCTTGCAGATGCAATCGATGGAAATGCGAAGGGCGCGCCCGGCCAAGGCGCATTTATCTGTTGCAATTGCAAATTTTTGGCAGCTAAGTTGAAATGTTTTTTCGCCTTTGCGGCGCAATCGTTGCGAATGCAACTTTTCCCCCGAAAAATCCAGGCAAAGCCCGAGCCCGCCAATTTGGGCTTGCATGCGCGTAGCCCTTGAGTAGAGTGCCCGCTCTTTCGCGTCAGGGGGCTGATGCGAATGAAAGAGGCGGCGCCCGCAAGGGCGCCGCCTCTTTCTTACGCGGCGACGCGGGGCTGGTGGGGCGGCCGCGTCGCCCCGGATATCAAAGAATGCTCTGGCCGGTCTTGGCCCAGTCGGCGGTAAAGGCGGCCAGGCCCTTGTCGGTCAGCGGATGGTTGTACATCTGCTTGAGGATGGCCGGCGGCATGGTCACCACGTGGGCGCCCAGGCGGGCGGCATCGGTGACGTGCATGGGGCTGCGCACGCTGGCCACCAGCACGTCGGTGGTGAAGTCGGGATACTGGGCATAGATTTCGACGATGTCGGAAATCAGCTGCATGCCGTCCTGGCCGATGTCGTCAAGGCGGCCGACGAAGGGCGAGATGAAGGCGGCGCCGGCCTTGGCCGCCAGGATGGCCTGGTTGGCCGAGAAGCACAGGGTAACGTTGACCAGGCGGCCCTCGTCGGACAGCGCCTTGCACACCTTCAGGCCGTCGGCGGTCAGCGGCACCTTGACCGCCACGTTGGGGCGCAAGCCGGCCAGCTTGCGACCTTCCGCCAGCATGGTGTCGAAATCGGTGGCCGCCACTTCGGCCGAGACGGGGCCGGGGATCAGGTCGCAGATCTCGCAGATGACATCCAGGATCTTGCGCCCCGACTTGGCGATCAGCGTCGGGTTGGTGGTCACGCCATCCACCAGGCCGGTATCGGCCAGAGCCTTGATCTCGGCGATTTCAGCGGTATCCAGGAAAAACTTCATGGCGGGCATCCCGATGGTGGCGATTGGGCCGACAGCGTAACCGCTGGCAGCGATTGGTCAAGGGGTGGACAGGCGCGCGAGTGGGGGAGCCATCCCAGCATGAGGTAGGCTACCGCTTTCCGCTATGGCAATCGGCAGACGGACGGGGCACATCCTACCTCTAAGACGTCCCTCGTTCCGGGAGACCGCGATGGAAGAGGCGGAGATCGTCGACAAGGTGGATAACTATTGGGTGGTGCTGGCCGGGCGGCGGCGTTACTTCCTGGAGGATAGGCAATTCGCCTGCAAGGATCATCCGCATGTGGGGCAGACCGGCCTGCTGGGCTACGTGCAACAGCCAACATCCAAGGTGCTGATGTTCACCGACCAGGGGGCGGCCGATTAATCCGCCGCGCGCTTCAAGACTTCGGTGATGGTCACCGCAAGGTGGTCCTCGACCACGACCACTTCGGCCTTGGCGATCTTCTTGCGGTTGACGTACAGGTCGACCGGGTCGTTGACCTTGCGGTCAAGCTCCACCACGGCGCCGCGGCCCAGCTTCAGCAACTGGGCGATGGGCAGGTCCGCAGTTCCCAGCACGGCATAGCATTCAACGGCGACGTCATAGACGGCTTCGCTCGGCTTGTCGCCGACCATGGTATCGTTGCTCATGGGGCCGGGTTCCTGGCAGAAAATTCTTCCGCCACCATTACCGCACGGGACTGGTTAACGCACCGTTAGGGCATCAGGACATAATGGCCCGGCGCGTCCGCAACCGGTGGGCAGCCCTTGTCGGGTGCGCCCATGGCGGGCGGCGCGATCATGTCGCCGGACGAATTCTTGACCAGCCACGCCTCCCACGCTTCCCACCACGAGCCTTCGTGGTGCGGTGTCCGTGCTGCCCAGGTGTTGGGGTCGATGTACTTGTCGGCGTCAGCATGGGTGGCGATCTGGTACGAGCGGTGCTGATGGCCCGGTTCGGAAACGATGCCGGCATTGTGGCCGCCATTGCACAGGATAAAGGTAACTTCAGTGTCGGTGAGAATGCCGATCTTGTAGACCGACTGCCAGGGCGCCACGTGGTCCTTGGTGGTGCCGACCGCGCAGATGGGCGCGCGGATGTCGGTCAAGGCGATGGGGCGGCCTTCCACCGTATAGCGGCCCTTGGCCAGCAGGTTGTTGAGGAACAGCCGGCGGAGGTATTCGGTGTGCATGCGGTAGGGCATGCGGGTGGCGTCGGCGTTCCACGCCATCAGGTCGTTGGCGTGGTCGTCCTCGCCCAGGAAGTAGCGGCGGACCATGCGTGACCACACCAGGTCGTTGGAACGCAGCAATTGGAAGGCGCCGACCATCTGCTTGGTGTCCAGGTATCCCCGGTCCCACATGATGTCCTCCAGGTAGGTCACCTGGCTTTCATCGATGAACAGCATGATTTCGCCGGCATCTTCAAAATCGGTCTGAGCGGCGAGCAGCGTCAGCGAGGCCAGCCGGTCGTCGCCGTCGCGCGCCATGGCCGAGGCGGCGATGGATAAAAGGGTGCCGCCGAGGCAATAGCCGGTGGCGTGTACCTTGCGTCCGGGGACGATGGCGTTGATGACGTCCAGGGCCGCCGTGACGCCGAGCCGGCGGTAATCGGCCATGCCCAGGTCGCGGTCTTCGGCACCGGGATTCTTCCAACTGATGACGAAAACGGTGTGACCCTTGGACACCAGCCAGCGAACCATGGAATTGGCGGGCGACAGGTCCAGAATGTAGTACTTCATGATCCAGGCCGGCACGATCAG
>DATJKV010000213.1:0-5732 GCA_035491155.1 Magnetospirillum sp.
GGGCCTGGATGACCCTGAGGGCAAGATGAGCAAGTCCACCGGCGAGACCAAGAAGGGCCATTCCATCGGCATCCTGGACGAGCCGGGCGTGATCAAGAAGGCCATCATGTCGGCCACCACCGACTGCGAGAACGAGGCCCGCTTCGACCATGCTGGCGCCGGCGTGCGCAACCTGCTCACCCTGTACGAGGTGCTGTCCAAGCAGTCGCGCGAGCAGATCGAGGCCGAGTTCCACGGCCAGGGCTACGGCAAGCTGAAGAAGGCGCTGGTGGAGCTGACCGTCGAGCACCTGCGCCCGGTGCGCGAACGCTACGCCGACCTGATGAACCATCCCGACCACCTGTCGGCGGTGCTGAAGACCGGCGCCGACCGCGCCCGCTCCATCGCCTCGCAGACCGTGACCCGTGTTCGCGACGCCATGGGCTTCGTGCGTCCGTGAATGCCTGCTGGCTTGGCGGCCTTAGAGCGCGATGACTTTAGGTCGGCGCAGTCCTGCGCCGACCTAAAGTCTGAGTCGCCCTCTAATTTGTAGAGCCGCCGCCAAGCCGGCACTCATGATCGAGCACTTCCTCGGAATGGGCAAAATTGCCGATGAGCGGCTGAGCCTTGCTGGCCAGGATATGAAAACCCGGCCGTCCATCGGCTGAGACCGCCCCCACCACTGCCACCGTCCACTGTCCAAGGCCGCCGTCACCGCCCGCCGGACCATCGGCCGCCAGCCGAATGGGGTTGAGGGCGCTCAAATCGTCGCCGTCGATCCAGCGCACCCAATAGGCATGGCCGGAGACCATGGCTTGCCTCCAGTCTTCGCCAGGGACGAGGCTTCTGAGCTGCTCGTGCACCGGCGGGGCCAGGCAATCCACGTGGATGTGCAGCTGATCCTGGCTGCGCGCCAACGCCGAATTCACCGCCAAACCGACCCAATCACGAGATACCGGGCGCCCCAGCCGCTGCTCCATCAGGCTGCGCGCCCGCCACGCTGCCTCCCACACCGCGCTGGCGTCGGGGGCCAGGATCATCGGGTCCTCCATGCCGGTAACCCGCGCCGCCGGCAAGGCCAGCATCTGGGCGACGCCGACCTGATCCTTGATGATGACGGTACCATGCTCCAGGTCGGTCGCCTGGCAGGGTGCCGGCGGCTGGTCGGCAGCGGCGGCAGGCACGCAACTGCCGTTCACGATCCGCCACAGGGCGTCCCTGTCCGCCGTCAGGGCGGGCGAGGCCAAGGCGACGGCCAGGGCCAGTCCAAGCATCCACGGACGGAAGCGGGAGGGGAGCACTGGGGGCATGGGCGAGATCCCGGCGTGAGGTGATGCGGGCCATTGGATATGGCCCGCCGCCAAAGCGCAACCTTGAGCTGGAACCCAGCCGCCCCGAGGGCGTTCTTTGCGGTATCAACCGGAAGGGAGGAATACCATGGCCCAAGGCATGGGTGGACATTCGCCGTCGAACATCCTGCATCACCTGAAGGGCGTCGATTTTCCCGCCGACAAGCAAGACCTGATCCAGCAGGCGCAGAAGAACAACGCCGAGGGCGACATCATCGACATCATCAAGCAATTGCCGGACGGCCAGTACCAGTCCATGGCCGACGTGCTGAAGGGCGTCGGCAAGGTGGAATGAAGCGGCTATCATGGGCCGTCCGTCTTTTGAGGGAAGGCCCGCCGTGACCACCGAACATCCTTTCGCCCAATATGTCCGCATCCTCGGCAAGGGCCCCAACCTGTCTCGCGCGCTGACCCAGGCGGAGGCGCGCGAGGCCATGTCCATGGTGCTGGCCGGCCAGGTCGAGCCGGTGCAGCTGGGCGCCTTCCTGTGCCTGCTGCGGGTCAAGACCGAGACGCCGGAAGAAGCCGCCGGCCTGGCGCAAGCCATTCGCGACAGCATCACCCCGCCTCCCGGCTTGGCCGTGGATGTGGACTGGGCCTCCTATGCCGGCAAGTCGCGGCAGTTGCCGCTTTACCTGCTGGCGGCGCTGGCCCTGGCCCAGTCCGGCGTGTCGGTGTTCATGCACGGCGCCGAGGGCCATACCGCCGGGCGCGTCTACAGCTCGGAAGCCTTGGCCGCCCTGGGCATCCCCACCGCAACCAGCCTGGCGCAGACGGCCGAGCAATTGCGCCGCCACCGCTTCGCCTACATGACGCTGGAGCATCTGTCGCCGCCGCTGCATGCCATCATGCAGTTGAAGGCGCTGCTGGGCCTGCGCTCGCCCATCCACACGGTGGCCCGCATGGTCAATCCGTTGCGCGCCGCCTTCTCGGTCAACGGCGTCACCCACCCGCCCTATCTGCCGGTGCACCAGCAGGGCGCCCTGCTGCTGGGGGACAAGGCCTCCGCCGCCTTCAAAGGCGACGGCGGCGAGGTTGAGCGCCGGCCGGAAAAGCCGTGCGAGGTCTTCGCCGTGCTGGACGGCCTGCCCTTGCGCGAAGAATGGCCGGCGCTGGTGGGCGGCACCCGGGAAAAGGAGGAAAGCCTGGACCTTGCCCGCCTAAAGGCGCTGTGGAACGGCACGGAAACCGACGAAATCGCCGACGCCGCCATCGCCGGCACCATCGCCATCGTGCTGCGCTATTCCGGCCGCGCCGCCTCGGTGGAAGAGGCGGAAGCGAAGGGTCGGGCAATCTGGCAGGGGCGCGACCGCTCGCGGATGGTTTAACGCAAGTACCCCGGCGGCTGAATGCCGGGGGCCAGCGGCAGGGGCGGCGATTCCAGCCCCAGGCCCTCTTCGTCGTGTATCGGGAGAGCGGGCCCGGCGGTTTCCAACCCGGCGGTCAGGTCACCCAGGAAGGCGTCGCGCCATGTCTCCACCGTGTTGGCCTCCACCACGTCCATGTTGGCGCGCCAGCGGTCGAGCCGCTCCGGGCGCGGCATGGTCAGCGCCTTGGCCAAAGCGTCGGCCACCTCGTCGACGTCGAAGGGATTGACGATCAGCGCCGACTTCAGCTCACGGGCCGCCCCGGCGAAGCGCGACAGCACCAGCACGCCCGGATCGGCCGGGTCCTGTGCCGCCACGTATTCCTTGGCCACCAAATTCATGCCGTCACGCAACGGCGTCACCAGCCCGACGCAGGCGGCGCGGTAGAACCCGGACAGGGTGGCGCGGTCATAGCCCCGGTTGATGTAACGCACCGGCTGCCAGTCGAACTCGGCGTAGCGGCCATTGATGCGACCGGCCGCCCCTTCCAACTGGCGTTTCAGCGCCCGGTAGCGCGCCACCTCCTCGCGAGACGGTGCCGCGATCTGCATGAACTCGAAATGACGTTTGAACTCGGGATGGCCGTCCAGCAGGGCTTCGATGGCGTCGAAGCGGTGCGGCAACCCCTTGGAATAATCCAGCCGCTCCACCCCCAGGATGAGATGACGGCCCTGCAGCGAGTCCTTCAGGCACTCGGTTTCCGGCGCATGGGCCTGGGCCGCGGCAAGCTCGGCGAAGGATTCCGTGTCGATGCCGATGGGATAGGCGGCAACGCGGGCGCAATGGCCGTAGGCGGTGAAGCGCCCGTCTTCGGCCACCTCGCCGCGCGCCTCGCCGCCTATATAGCCGAGGAAGGCGCGCACGTCGTCCTGGGTCTGGAAGCCCACCAGATCATAGGAGCACAGCGCCTTCACCAACCGGCGATGGCCGGGCAGCGCCACCAGCAATTCGGGGACGGGGAAGGGCGTGTGCAGGAAGAAGCCCATGCGGTTGCCAACGCCCAGCCGGCGCAACTCGTCGCCCAGCGGGATCAGGTGGTAGTCATGAATCCAGATGATGTCGTCGGGACGGATCATCGGCGCCAGTTGCGCCGCGAACAGGGCGTTGACCCGCAGATAGCCTTCGTAGGAGCGGCGCGACACCTCCAACAGACCCAGGCGGAAATGGAACAGCGGCCACAGGGTCGAGTTGGAGAAGCCGTTGTAGAACTCCTCGTAATCCTGGCGCGACAGATCGGTGGTCATCGTGGTGATGCCGCCGTGCGAGACAGATTTAGGCGGCGGCACCCGAGAGTCTTCGCACACTTCGCCCGACCAGCCGAACCACAGGCCACCATGGCGTTCCAGGGAATCGCGCAACGCCACCGCCAAGCCCCCGGCCTGGGCACCCTTCTTGGGCAGGCTGACCCGGTTGGAGACGATCACGAGTCGGGACACCGCACCCTCCCTGGATGGACCCATGCCCAAGAAGGTGGGAGGACCGGCCGGTCGTACCAACCCGGATGAGGCGGTACGCCCGATGGGGGAGGCCTTAGGTTCCGGCGGATTCCTTCGCGCCCCGGCGGGCCAGTTCGTCGGCGCGTTCGTTCTCCGGATGGCCGGCATGGCCGCGCACCCAGTGCCAGCTGACCTGATGGCGGCTGGCGGCCTGGTCGAGCGCCTTCCACAGATCGTCGTTCTTAACCGGTTTCTTGTCGGCGGTCTTCCAGCCGCGCGCCTTCCAGCCGCGCAGCCACTCGGTCATGCCCTTCTTGACGTATTCGCTGTCGGTGTAAACTTCGACCACGCAAGGCCGCGTCAGCGCATTCAGCCCCGAGAGCACCGCCATCATTTCCATGCGGTTGTTGGTGGTGGGATTCTCGCCGCCGTGCAACTCCTTCTCCACGCCCTTGAAGCGCAGGATCACGCCCCAGCCGCCGGGGCCGGGATTGCCGGAACAGGCGCCGTCGGTGAACAGCTGAACTGCTTCGCTCATTCGATGCCGTAGGCGCCTGGGCCGGTGATGCCCTGGTGGAAGCGCAGCTTGCGGTAATATTCCAGCGGGTCCTTGCGCTTGACGAAGGCGCCGGCGGGGGTGTTGAGCCAGTCGTACAGACGGGTCAGCAGGAAGCGCATGGCGGCGCCGCGCGCCAGCAGCGGCAGCGCGGCCAATTCCTCGGCGGTGAGCGGGCGGACCTTGCGGTAGCCGTTCAGCATCAGGCGCGCCTTGGTGGCGTTGAAGCTGCCATCGGGCTCGAAGCACCAGGCGTTCAGGCAGATGGCGATGTCGTAGGCCAGCGTGTCGGTGCACGCGAAATAGAAATCGATCAGGCCGGTGACCTGATTTCCGTGGAAGAACACGTTGTCGGGGAACAGATCGGCGTGGATCAGCCCGACCGGCAGGGTGGTGGGCCAATCACGCTCCAACGCGTCCAACTCGGCGGCGATGAAGGCGGCCAGGCCCGGCTTGACCTCGTCGGCGCGGGTAGCTTCGGCATCGAACAGCGGGCGCCAGCCTGACACCGACAGATCGTTGGGACGCGACTGCGGGAAGTCGGCGCCCTTCAGGTGCATCTCGGCCATGGCCCCGCCCAGCGCCGCGCAATGCTCCAGGGTCAGGCGCCGTGCCGACATGCCGGTGAGAAAGCTGACCACAGCCGCCGGCCGGCCGCACAACTCGCGTAAGGAATTGCCGTCGCGCCCATGCAGCGGCGTCGGACAGGCCAGACCGCGCGCCGCCAGATGCTCCATCAGCCCCAGGAAGAATGGAAGGTCCTCGGGCTTGGTGCGCTTTTCGTAGAGCGTCAGGATGAAATTGCCGCGATCGGTTTGCAGCAGGTAGTTGGAGTTCTCGACCCCCTCGGCGATCCCCTTGCAGGACAGCACCTCGCCGATGTCGTAGCCGGCGACGAACGCCGCCAACTCCTCATCGGAAACTTCCGTGTAGACCGCCATGAACCCCTGGGCCCCAATCGCCTTGTGAAGGCGGGAAAGTACGACAGGCTTAGGGGTTTGGGAAGGGGGGCTTAAGACAGGTTGAGCCGATACCCCAGCCACCC
>DATJKV010000214.1:0-4919 GCA_035491155.1 Magnetospirillum sp.
CGCAACGTCCAGCAGGCCGCCACCGGCACCGCCCAGGTCACCGCCTATCTGGGCGAGTTGACCTGTGCCACCTCCCAGGCTGGCGAATCCGCCACCGGCATGCTGTCCGCCACCCAGGCCCTGGCGGCCGAGGCGCGGACCCTGCGTGTCGAAGTGGACGGATTTTTGAAGGGGATCAGGGGGTAGGTTTTCCCTCTCCCGCCTCGCGGGAGAGGGAATAAACCCTCAAGCCCCGCGCAGCATCTGCACCAGCTTGTCGACGCCACGGAAGGCGGCGCCCAACTCTTCGTGGGCGTCGCGCATGGCGCCGGCATCGGGGCAGGGATGGCCGCCCAGGCGGTTGGCCTGGAGCATGCGCACCGCCGCCGCCAGGCTCTGGCCCTTGACGAAGTCCGAGACCCGCTGCACGGCGGCGTAATGCACCGAGACATGGGCCGCCATCTTCTCGGGCAGCAGATGCAGGCTGCCCTGCATGGAGCGGAAACCGCAATCGATGCCGGCCAGCGAGGTCACCGACGAGACGAACGACACGCCGGCATCCACGTTGGGCGGCAGGGGCACGGATTCATAGGCCAGGTGGCGGGTTTCCAGCTCGGTGGCGAGCGTCTGGGCGACGGCGCGACGGCGGCGGCGCTGCTCGGCGCGGCGCATGCCCAAGGCGGTAAGGATGCCGAACAAGGCGGCCAGGAAGGCGCCGGCAAGCACCAGCACGGCCAGCGACCACGGCGGCAGAACCTCCGCGCGCGGCGCGGGAGCCGGCGGCGGCTCAGTCACGGGCGGGGCCGCCATCTGGGCCGGAGCCTGCGTGCTTGGAACCGATTGGGGCGGAACCGGCTGCGGCGCGGGAGCGGGGATGGTCACCGGCGCGGCGGGAACGGACGGTGGCTGGATCACGGCCGGCTGGGCGGCCTCGGGCTCGGCCGGGCGCATCGGCTGGAAGGTGGGCGAGGGCTCGTCCAGCAGCGGCTTATCCGACGGCGGCACCGGCGGCAGCGTCTCGCGTTGGGCCGGCTGGGACGGCAGCAGGTTCAACGGCTGTTGGGAGCTCTGGGCGGCGGCGGTGGCGGCGAAGGCCAGGCAAAGGGTGGCGGCCAGCGTGGGGCGAAGCATGGAAGACGACCCTCGGATCACTATCTCGCGGCGGCAGACCATAGACGGTTTCCGTGGCGGGCGGAAGGGGCGTCGCGCTCTAGCGGCGACGCAGCGCTTCGTCGGCGTGAGTGTCCTCGGGGTAGGCGTTCATCACCCGCGACGGCGGGAAAGCGACTTCGACCACCGTGCCCTTTTCTGGCTCCGAGCTCAACACGATGGTGCCGCCGTGGGCCTGCACCAGCGCCTTGGTCAGCGGCAGGCCCAGCCCGGTCCCCTCGTACTTGCGCGACAGGCGGGTATCGGCCTGGACGAAGGGTTCCATCACCCGCACCATCTCGTCGGGGCTCATGCCGATTCCTGTGTCGGCCACCACCAGCACCAAGCCCTGGGGGCCGCAGAAGGCGGTGACGGTGACCGCGCCGCCCTCGTCGGTGAACTTCACCGCGTTGGACAACAGGTTCAGCACGATCTGGCGCACCCGGCGCTCGTCGGCCAGCAGGAAGGGCAATTGCTCGGGGACGTTCTGTACCAGATCAATCCCGGTGGCGTTGGCGCGCCGCGCCATCATGCGCACGCTGGACCGGATCACGGCACCGACATCGACCTGGGTTTCCACCAGATCGGTCATGCCCGCCTCGGCCTTGGACATGTCCAGGATGTCGTTGATCAGCTCCAGCAGATGCATGCCGCTCTCGTGGATGTCGTCCACGTAGGTGCGGTAGGAGACCGGTTCCAGCGGGCCAAAGATCTCGTGCTTCATCAGCTCGGAGAAGCCGATGATGGCGTTCAAGGGGGTGCGCAGCTCATGGCTGATGTTGGCGAGGAAGGTGGCCTTGGCGCGGTTGCCGCGTTCGGCGGCTTCCTTGGCCTCGCGCAGGGTATCCTCCACCTTCTTGCGGTCGGTGATGTCGGCGAAGGTGAGGATCAGGCCGCCCCCCGGCATGGCGGTGGTCCGCACCTCCAGCACCACCGTCGATGGGCGCGCGTGCTCGAACACCAGGGTCGGGTTGCGGCGTAGCCGCGCCAGCCGGCGTGCGGCCTTGGTGGCCGGATTGCCCCGGCCGAATTCGCCTTGGGCCGCCAGATGAAGCAGCAGCGCCTCCAGCGTCTCAGGGCGCTTGGCTTCCGCCGGCAGGTCTAGCAACTGGCTGGCCGGATTGTTCATGGCGATGAGGCGTTCCGAGCCGTCGACCACGACCACGCCCTGGCCCATGTTGTCGATGATGGCCTGACGCTCGGCCGCCTGGGTGGCCAGTTCATACTCGTGCTTCTTCAGCGGCGTGATGTCGGCGGCGGTGCCGCGATAGCCGCAGAAGATGCCTTTGGCGTCGAAGGCGGGACCAACCCCCAGCACCTGGCGCACTCGGCCCGAGACGAAGGTGAAGTTGAAGTCGCCGTCCATCTCCCAGAACCAGTCCGAGGCGGATTCGGCCAGGTCGCGGAAGCGCTGCTCGCTTTCCACCAGGGCGTCTTCCACCCGCTTGCGGTCGGTGATATCGCGCACCACGCCGATGAAGGTGACCAGATCGCCCTGGCGCATTTCGGTGACGGCCAGTTCCAGCGGGAATTCCTCTCCGTTCTTGCGCCGGCCTCGCACTTGGCGGCCGATGCCGATGACCCGGGCATCGCCCGATTCGGCGTAGCGCCGGAGGTAGCCGTCGTGCTGGGAGCTGAACGGCTCGGGCATCAGCATGCCGACATTCCGGCCCAGCACCTCGGAGGGTTCGTAGCCGAAGATGCGGCAGGCGGCGGCATTGAACGACAGCACCGTGCCGGTATCGTCGATGGTGACGATGCCGTCCACCACCGTGTCCATGATGCCGCGCAGCCAGGAAACGCTTTCGTTCAGCGAGGCCTCGGCCTGTTTGCGCGTAGTGATGTCGCGCAGGATGCGCAGATGGCCGCCGTCGGCGGTGCGGTAGACGCTGATGACCACCCAGCGGCCGTCCCACAGCTGGAACTCGCGGCCGTTGACGCTGGTGGAGGCATGATCGGCCAGCATGTCGAACAGCCAGTCGGACTCGCGCCCCTGGGCGTCGGGCACGACGCCGTGCTCCGCCTCGGCCTTCAGGATGTCCTCGAACGAGCGGCCCGGCTTGATGGTGTCGGCGACCGGCGCCAGGAACTCGCGGTAAAGGCTGTTGCTGGTGATCAGGCGGTCGTTGCCGTCGAACAGGGCGACCGCGTCGTGCACGCTGCCCAGCGCGTCCACCAGTCGGCTTTGCAGCAAATTGGCACGCTGGCCCTCACTTTCCACCAGCATTTGCTGGCGCCGCAGCACGACCAGCAGCAGCGCCACCGCCATGATCATGGACAGCAGTTGCGAGCTGATGAAGCTCCAGGTGGCCAGGGTCGTATGGGCGTGCAGCAGCGGCGCCGCCAGTTGATGCAGGCCGGAAATGGCGAAGGTAAGGGCGGCCAGGCGGTGGATGCCGCTGCGGCCGCCCTGGCCGACGCGCGACAGGAAGCCCCAGGCGCCCATCAGGCGGGGAATGCCGCCGATGCCGAACAGCGGCAGCACCGACAGGGCCAGGGGCTCGCGGATCGAATGGGCCAGCACCGCCCACAGGGCGGCGGCTATCAGTCCTTCGATCATGAGCAGCGGCGTCACCCGCCCGCCCAGGAACGAGATGGCGCCGCACAGGGACAGCCCCGCGGCCAGGCCGTGCAGGGTGTCCGAGGCCTCCACCAGCAAGGGCAGACCGCCGGCCAGCAGCACCGCCTGGCTCGCCGTCTCCAGGGCAAAGGCGCCCGCCCACCAACCATAGGCGTTGGGAGCGGTGGGCAGGGTCCAGCCGTAGATGGTCGCCACGGCGAGCACCGCCGAGCCCATCACCGCTCCCATCAGCGCTGCCTGCAGCGCAAAATCCATGGTTGCAGTCCTTGTGGGCGGCCCCCCGGCGGGCCGCGGTGCTAGCTGTCGTACGAGACCAGGCTGGTTACCGGCACACCCATGGCCTCCAGCTTCTGGCGGCCGGGCAGGAAATTCAATTCGATCAGGGCTGCGGCACCGGTGACCTCGGCGCCAACGCGGCGCAGCAATTCGACTCCGGCCGCCATGGTGCCGCCGGTGGCCAGCAGATCATCCAGCACCACGACGCGCTGGCCGGGCTCGATGGCGTCTTGCTGGATCTCGATGCTGTCGCTGCCGTATTCCAGATCGTAGTCGTAGCGCACGGTCTTGCCCGGCAACTTGCCCTTCTTGCGCAGCATGACGAAGCCGCAGCCCAGCTTCAGCGCCAGCGGCGCCGCCACCAGGAAGCCGCGCGATTCGATGCCGGCCAGGATGTCGGGCTGGAACTTGCGCACTTCGCGTGCCACCCGACCCATGGCGACCTGCCAGGCGTCGGGATGGGCCAGCAGGGTGGAAATGTCATAGAAAAGAATGCCCGGCTTCGGGAAATCCGGAATGCCGCGAATATGATCCTTGATGTCCATGAGTTTCCCCGGAAATGCGCTCATGCCTATGTTCACGGCATGGTAGCGATTGCCCCGTGCGGGGTCAAAGCAAAGCCGGGGCGGGCGCTCCGTTGCCTTGGGCCAGGGTCGCGGCCAGGGCATCGGCCACCGCCTGGACGGGAATGGCGTCCATGGCATCCGCCCCGAAATCCTGGGCACGCACGACGATCAGCCGTTGGGTGGCGGGGGCAAACTTCTCGGGCGGCGTCGGGCCAAACAGCGACACCATGGGCACGTCGGCGGCGGCCAGCATGTGGCCGGTGCCGGAATCGTTGGCCACCGCCGCCGCCAGCCGGCGGGCCAGGGCGATGGTGAGCTGAGGCGGCGTTTCCTTGAGGCCCTGCAACGGCAACACCGCCTCGGGCACC
>DATJKV010000215.1:0-7498 GCA_035491155.1 Magnetospirillum sp.
CAGCACAAGGGCGGTATTGACGAGCGGCATTGGGCCCTCCCTATGCGGCCTCTCCTCGAAAGAGGTGGTGCCGCAAGCACGCCGCGCCACCCCGGTGACAGGAACCCGGCTCGACGGGCGGCGTTCTACTGGTCAGCGTCACCATGAACGATGGGGATGATTGTGACCAGGCTGATCGGACTGTCGGGCAGCTTGCGCCGGGGTTCCTACAACAGTGCCCTGCTCAGGGCGGCTGCGGAATTGATGCCGGACGGCACCGAATTGGCGATCAAGACGATCCGCGGCATACCGCTCTATGATGGCGACCTGGAGGAATCCGACGGGATACCGCAGCCGGTCACGGACTTGAAGGAGGCCATTGCCGCGTCCGACGGCCTGCTGCTGGCAACGCCGGAATACAACAACTCCATGCCCGGCGTGTTCAAGAACGCCATCGACTGGCTGTCCCGGCCGCCGGCCGATATCAAGCGGGTGTTCGGCGGCAAGCCGGTCGCCCTGATGGGGGCCTCTCCCGGCGGCTTCGGCACCGTGCTTGGCCAGAACGCCTGGCTTCCGGTCCTGCGCACCCTGGGAGCGGAGGCATGGAGCGGAGGCCGTCTGCTGGTCTCGCGGGCCCAGAACGTGTTCGACAAGGATGGTGCGATCGTCGACCCCAAGGTCGCCGATCAATTGCGCGCCTTCCTTCAGGGCTTTACGGCATTCGTTCGCACGCGGGGGCCGTAACCGGGGCGTTTTAACGCAAGGCTTGGCGGGCTGTTATTGATTCTCGGAGTCCTCAGGAAGTCCATCGATCAAGTGAATTTCCTGGGGGTCATCGCTATTCCATCGCCCTGGCTTGTAAAGCACCCAGACATTGTCCCGTCCTTGCCACCGCAAATTGTTGCCAGCGGACCAAATGGTGCCGAATCGCAGCACCAGGGAAAAATAGGTATCCAGGCTGTCGCCCTGGCGTGGCGGCAGCAGGGTGACGATCCTTTTGGGTCGGTCGCCATTGGGGGGGAAGTACGCGATGAGATCGTCGCCGTTCACGCGTATCCGCAGGCGATCTTGGGTTTCCGCCGTGACCGTCCCGCCGCGCGCCAGGACGGATGCCTGTATCTCCGCCCTTGTTGTCGTCAGGCTGAACCCGCCGCGCTCCGTCGCGCGGCTTGGCCTTTCCGGCAAGTGGGCTGCCCACGTTGCGGTGGGCGGACCTTTGCAGGCCAGCATCCGGACATCCCAGGTGTAGTTTTGTGTATTTTTCTCACGGACCTCCATCTCGCAGGTTTCCGTGCCGGTCGGGATGGGGAGGATGATCTGAGGGCGGAGGCCTATGTTCTCCTCAGTGCCGTAGCGGCAAACCAGGAAGAGCGGCGGTTTGTAAGAGTCGATTGTCCAGCGTCCCCAAAAATAATAGGGAGCTTTATGTGGTTCGTCGGGATTTTCCCTAGGCCCGAAATTTCGATGTTCCTGAGCATCTTCAATGCTCAGTTGGTAAAGACCCTCCCATAGTTGGGCGTCGGTCAACGGCAGTTTCTGTGGCGACGTTTCACTTGCAAGGTGTTTGGGGCACAACAAATTGGCAGCGAAAGCCGAGGCTGGGCAGGTGGCTTCCACGGCAAACACGAGCGCCACGACCATAGATCTCAGCAACATCGTTAGCTCCCTATTCCCAGTGGTCGCCATGGACAACCGCCGGATGAGGATAGCCGCTTATTTTGTGATGACGGAGTAGTTTTCCGCACGGTAGCGCGGGTTCGGATCTGCGGGCATCCATCTTTGACGACTGCTCCACGATCCACATGCCTCGCTGTCCGTCTTTGGTGTCATAGCCGTCGAAAACCACCGCGTGCTGGACGCCGTCGCCACCATACTTGCCGTTGGCGCCAAAAGTGGCGAGCGCGGTACCGGGGCGAAGGGGCGGGTTATCCGGGCCTGCCATCTTCGGTCCCGGCTTCCAATTCTTCGTTTGCGTATCGGCGAGATCGGGAACGGAATCTTTGACCAGTGCTACGCAACCTTCACCCTTGGGGTGGCTGATCTTGCCGCCCTTTGCCTTCTTGAGGATTTCCTCTCCGCTACTCGACGAGACGTACCCGATAGTCGATGGCGCGTCAGGGGGAGAATTTTCGCCACTGGGGCCCTGCGGGTTCGTCGGTTCAGGCGCGGGCGAGGGCTTGGGAGACTGCTGGGGCTGCGGCTCAGGTTGCGGTGCAGTTTCCGGCGGAGGTTCGGGCGCTGGAACTGGTGTGGGCGGAATGGGCGCCGGTGTGGTTTCGGGCTTCTGATCCGGGGCCGGTTTTGGGTCCGCAGGGATGACAATGTCCGTCTCACCGGGCTTGGCTGGCGGAATGGGGCCGGGGGTGACAGTCGGCGGGATGGGCGCCGACAGCACGCTGCCATCGCCGGAAGGCTTCGGCGCGGTCTCCTCGGCCAACCCCGCTTGTGCCATCTGGGTGGCGAACTTCGCCGCCGCCGCTGGGTTCTTGTCGGCCATGAGTTGGTGCACCGCGGCCAGGTACGGCATGGCCTCGGCCGGGTTGCGGTCGACCTCGCCCCGGAAGTGGGTGATGGCGTCGGTGTAGTCGCCCCGTCCCAGCAGCACGTCGGCCATGTTACCGGCGGCCCAGCGGTCGGCGCCCTCGGCCGAGCCGAAGGGCCTCTTGGAGGCGGCGGCGATCTTCTCCTCGCCGGTCGGCTCGCGGAAGCCTTCGCCCAGGGGGGCCAAGCGATAGGGCAGCATCTCGCTGGCGTCGACGCCGTCCTGGTTGATGGTGTGGTTGGGGAAGGGATCGGCTGGTGTGGAGAGCCGGGGGCCATCCTCGGGCTTCCGAGTGGGGAAGGTGGTCGGAGGGTCTTTGGGCTGCGACCAGGTGGTCGGCCAGGGCTTCTCGCCGAGTAGAATGCTTAGCAGGTCGCCGGATGGATTGGGGGCGCCGGAGTCATTGCCCGGCCACTGCTGCAGCTTCGGTTCGGGGAAATAGGGCGGCGTTGCGCCGGGGGTGTCCCAAGACTTATTGACGATTTTCCCGATTCTGCGCGCCTCCTCCTCGCTGATGAACGGGCTGGTCGACTTGTCGTGGGGCTCCGATTGGCCGCCCAGCAATCCGCCCAGTTTGGTGATGGAGGGGCCGCCCGGCTTCAGCACGCCGTCCACCTCCAGGCCGTTGTCCTGCTGGAAGTCGCGGATGGCCTTGTCGGTACCGGGATTGGCGTAGCCGCTGGGACCATCCTGGCCTAAATCGAGGTAACCGGCCTTGCCCAAGAGCGTCTGCACCTTGGCGACATCGGCGCGGGTGTTGTCGCCGCCCGACGGCGCCACGGTGCCCTGGAGCCTGAACGGCTGGGGGCCGAACAGGTCGGTCAGGCCGGCGCCCTGCTTCCAGGCGTCCTGGAAGGCGGGAAAGCGCGGGTCGGCATCCTCCTCCAACAGGGATTTTTGCTTGACCCGCCAGTCGCCGCTGGCGCCGGGGCCGGACGCCCACTGGCGTTCGGGGGCTTCGGTGAACAGGGATCGGAAATCGAAACCGGGCATGGGACCTCCGTATACGGACGCGCGCGACCGTTCGCCCGGCCTTGGGGCGGGGGCGGTGGACGCGCGCGGGGTGGACATGAAAACGCCCGGAAGCCGCTGGCGCGGTCCGGGCGTGATTTCGGCGTTGATGGTCCCTTATACCACGGTGGGCGCCGCTGCTCAATCACGTTTTGTTCTCGTTGCCGGCCGCGTGCCGTTTGGGCGCCCGCTTGGCCAGTCATCGCGGTGAATGTTGTAGAGCAAACCAAAAGGCCTAGCAGGTTGCCCTGCTAGGCCTCTTTGTTTTGGTGGAGCCAAGGAGGATCGAACTCCTGACCTCTACAATGCCATTGTAGCGCTCTCCCAGCTGAGCTATGGCCCCGAAACTTTTTCGACGCTGGCCTGGGGTGCCGTCCGTCGGTGGAGGCGGAAAGTATGGATTTCGGAGGTGGGGGTCAAGAGGTTTTTTTCAGAAAAAATCTCGGCCTCTTTTCCCCCCGAAATCTCGGACGGGTTTAAACCTCGTCCTCGATCTCCTCGTCCAGGTGTTCCATGACCTCGGCCATGTCGTCGTCGTCCTCGCCCAGGTCGGACGCGTCCTCGATCAGGCCGCTTTCGTCCTCGTCGGCGCTCTCTTCCTCGCCGTCGATGGCGTCCTCGTCCTCGGCGGTGACGAGATCATCGGCCTCGACCTCCGCGTCGTTGGCCAGGACCGGCACTGCCGCCTTGGCTTCGGCCTGGGCGGCGGCCGAGCCGCGCCGGACCTTGAACGGCATGTCGGCCTCGACCGTGCCCCCGCACTTGGGGCAGGTGATCGGCGAGCGGCTCATGTCGTAGAAGCGGCAACCACAGCTGTTGCAGGTGCGCTTCTGACCCCATTCCGGCTTGGCCACGTCGAATCCTCCTTGAGAAACTGGCATCCCCCGTCCCCGCCGGGACGGTCGGGGTGGTTCGGGGGCATTTGCCATGTTCGCCCCCGTGTGTCAAAACGAAAAAAGCCCCTGGCCGCCCAGGCGGGGCATGCCCGCACCTGATCCTATGACCGGCGGCCGGTCTATGGTAGATCAGGCGCCCTATCGGGGCATAGGCCCCGTATTGCAATTCGGTGGGGAGTGACCATGACCAAGCCGCTGAAGTCCAGCAAGGTCGCCGGGCTGTCCGGCGCCGTGCGCGTGCCCGGAGACAAGTCCATTTCGCACCGCGCGCTGATGTTCGGCGCGCTGGCGGTGGGCGAGAGCCGGGTCGAGGGCCTGCTGGAGGGCGACGATGTGCTGCGCACCGCGGCGGCCATGCGCGCGCTGGGTGCCGAGGTCACGCGGCTCGACGACGGCACCTGGGTGCTGCAAGGCCGTGGCGTCGGCGGGCTGATGGAGCCGGCGGATATGCTGGACCTCGGCAATTCCGGCACCGGCGCCCGCCTGATGATGGGCCTGGTGGCCACCCATCCCTTCACCACTTTCTTCACCGGTGACGCCTCGTTGCGCTCGCGCCCCATGAAGCGCGTTTCCGAGCCGCTGTCGCGCATGGGGGCCCGCTTCGTCACTCGCGAGGGCGGCCGCCTGCCGGGCGCCGTGATCGGCACCGCCAACCCGGTCCCCATCACCTACGAGTCGCCCGTCGCTTCGGCCCAGGTGAAGTCCGCCATCCTGCTGGCGGGCCTCAATACCCCCGGCGTCACCACGGTGATCGAGAAAGAGGCGACCCGCGACCACACCGAGCTGATGCTGCGGAACTTCGGCGCCAACGTTGAGGTGGAGCATCTGGAGGATGGTCGCCGCGCCATCTCGGTGACCGGCTTCCCCGAACTCACCGGCCGCCATGTCGTGGTTCCCGCTGACCCCAGTTCGGCCGCTTTCCCGGCGGTGGCGGCGCTGCTGGTGCCCTACTCCACCGTGACGCTGACCGGCGTCGGCATGAACCCGCTGCGCACCGGCCTGTTCCAGACCCTGCGCGAGATGGGCGCCCAGATTCATTTCGACAACCCGCGTGAGGAAGGCGGCGAGCCGGTGGCCGACCTCGTGCTCACGTCCTCGGCCTTGCGCGGCGTCGACGTCCCGGCGGCCCGCGCGCCGTCCATGATCGACGAGTATCCCATCCTGGCGGTGGCCGCCTCCTTCGCCATCGGCACCACCCGCATGTTCGGCCTGTCCGAGCTGCGGGTGAAGGAAAGCGACCGCTTCGCCGCCGTGGTGCGGGGCCTGCAGGCCTGCGGCGTCAGGGTGGAGGAGGAGGGCGATACCATGATCGTCCACGGCAACGGCAACCCGCCCCCCGGCGGCGCCACCATCCCGGTCAACCTGGACCACCGCATCGCCATATCGTTCCTGGTCATGGGCATGGCCGCGCAGGAACCGGTGGCGGTGGACGATGCCGAAGCCATCGAAACCAGCTTCCCCGGCTTCGAGGCGCTGATGAACGGCCTGGGTGCCAAGATCGAGGTGAATCAGTGACTGTGATTGCGATTGACGGCCCCGCCGCTGCCGGCAAGGGCACTCTGGCCCGCCGGCTCGCCGCCGAGTTGGGTTTCGACTACCTGGACACCGGCCTGATCTATCGCGCCGTGGGCATGAACGTGGAGCGGGCCGGCTTTGACCCGGCCGACGAGGCCCGTGCCGGCGAGGCGGCGCGCGATCTCCAGCCCGAGGACCTGTCGGCCGGCGACCTGCGTTCGGACGAAGCGGCCCAGGCGGCGTCCAAGGTGGCGGCCATCCCGGCGGTACGTGCTGCGCTGCTGGACTTCCAGCGCCTGTTCGCCACCCGGCCGCCGGGCGGCAAGGGTGCCGTGCTGGACGGCCGCGACATCGGCACGGTGGTGTGTCCCGATGCCGCCATCAAGCTGTTCGTTACAGCGAGTGCCGAGAAGCGGGCCGAGCGCCGGTTGAAGGAGTTGCTGGAACGTGGCATCGAATCCACCCTGGACAAGGTGGTGGGCGAAATGCGCGAGCGCGACGAGCGTGATGCCAAGCGCGCGGTGGCGCCCCTGGTGCCGGCGGCCGACGCCCACGTGCTGGACACTTCGGAGTTGGATGCCGACCAGGCCTTCGACGCGGCGATTGCGTTTATCCGCGCGAAGGCTTAAAAGGGCTTCCGCAATCTGCACTTAATGGCCCCGGCCGGACTCGGCCGGGGCTGGTTTGCTTTTTCGGCGGCCCTTCTCGAAAGATGGCCGCAAGACCGCCGGAACCAACCGGTTGGCCGGGTAAAGATGAATGAAAGGAAGTACTCTCACATGACTATGGAAGATTTCGCTGCGCTCCTGGACGAGACCATGGGCGTCGGCAACGCGTTCGAAGGTGCCGTGATCAAGGGCGCCATCGTCCGCATCGAGAACGATTTCGCAGTGATCGACGTTGGTCTGAAGTCCGAAGGCCGTGTGCCGATGAAGGAATTCGCCACCGCTGGCCGCGCTCCGGAAATCAAGCCCGGCGATTCCGTCGAGGTGTTCGTTGAGCGCTACGAGGACCGCAACGGCGAAGTCGTGCTGTCCCGCGAGAAGGCCAAGCGCGAAGAGGCGTGGACCCTGCTGGAGAAGTCGTTCGAAGCCAACCAGCGCGTCAACGGCATCATCTTCGGCCGCGTCAAGGGTGGCTTCACCGTCGACCTGTCGGGCGCCGTGGCGTTCCTGCCGGGCTCGCAGGTGGACATCCGTCCGGTGCGCGAC
The DNA here is from genome assembly GCA_035491155.1 of Magnetospirillum sp. Lineage (GTDB taxonomy): Bacteria > Pseudomonadota > Alphaproteobacteria > Rhodospirillales > Magnetospirillaceae > Magnetospirillum. The sequence continues at coordinate 7,155 of DATJKV010000215.1, forward strand.
ATCACCCCGCTGCTGGGCACCCCCCAGCCCTTCCAGATACTCAAGATGGATCGCTCGCGCGGCAACATCGTCGTGTCGCGTCGCGCCGTGCTGGAAGAGACCCGCGCCGAGCAGCGCTCCGAGCTGATCGAGAACCTCAAGGAAGGTCAGATCCTCGAGGGCGTGGTCAAGAACATCACCGATTACGGTGCGTTCGTTGACCTGGGCGGCGTCGACGGCCTGCTGCACGTCACCGACATCGCCTGGCGCCGCATCAACCACCCGTCGGAAGCCCTGCAGATCGGCCAGACCGTCACGGTCCAGGTCGTCCGCTTCAACTCCGAAACCCAGCGCATCAGCCTGGG
>DATJKV010000216.1:0-2609 GCA_035491155.1 Magnetospirillum sp.
GCTACCTGCGCGTCCGTTCGCTGGCCGAGATGGGCCGCGCGGCGGAAGCGCTGGCGCTGATCATCAATGACCAGTCCGATACCGCCAAGCAGCTGCGTGCCGAGATCTATTGGGACCTGAAGAAGTGGCCCGAGGCCGCCGCCGCCCTGGAAGCCACCATCGAAAAGCCGGAAGGCAACTCGCCGCTGGCTGCCGGCACGCCGCGGCGCCTGGTCGACCTGGCCACCGCCATGACGCTGGCCCGCGATGAGCGCGGCCTGGCCCGCCTGCGCCGCACCTTCGGGCCGCGCATGGAAAAGACCGAGTTCAAGGACGTCTTCACCCTGCTGACCTCGGAACCCGAGCGCGGCATTATCGACTACCGCCACGTCTCGGATAAGATCAAGCAGGTGCAGGACTTCCAGACGTTCATGATGGGCTGGCGCAAACGCATGCAGACGCAAGGCCTGTCCTCCATCAACTAAGCCGTTTGCAGTCCTTTCGGCCGAGGCCTGATTTCACACTACGAGAATAGTTATTGCATCCGGCGCCGGTTTGGGAGATAACCCGCGCCCTATATGCCGGCTTCGCGCCGGCATCATGCTTATAGCCGCATTCTGGTCCATCTACTGGTTTGGAGGGGAGCAATGGCTCAGGCTCTTGCCCGACTGGGGATGAACTCGGAAGTCGATCCGAGGAATACCCACAGCGTCGCCGACAACGTCACCCAGGCTTGGCCTGAGGTCGATAACGGCAAGGATTACTATGTGACGCGGAACGGCGTGAAGTACGCCGGAACGCATCTGCTGATCGACCTGTGGGGCGCCAGCAAACTGGATGATCTGCGTCTGGTGGAAGAGGCGCTGCGCGAATCGGCCATTGCCGGCGGCGCCACCATCTTGCACTGCCACCTGCACCACTTCCAGCCCAACGGCGGTATTTCCGGCGTGCTGGTGCTGGCCGAGAGCCACATCACCATCCATTCCTGGCCCGAGCGCGGCTATGCGGCCCTGGATGTATTCATGTGTGGCGACTGCGACCCCTACAAGGCCATCCCAGTGCTGAAGCAGGCGTTCAGCCCCGACTACGTCACCGTGGCCGAGAGCAAGCGGGGCCTTGTCCCGTGAGTGAATCCTGGTTCCAGGAAACCCTCTACGACCACTGGCGCCAAAGCTTCCGCATCACCCGCGAGATCACCCGCATCAAGGGTCCGATGCAGGAGATCGCCCTGTTCGAGACACCCGGCTTCGGCCGGGTGCTGACCTTGGACGGGGTGATCCAGGTGACCACCGGCGACGAGTTCGTCTACCACGAGATGCTGGCCCACGTGCCCATCTACGCCCACGGCGCGGTGCGTTCGGTGTGCGTGGTGGGCGGCGGCGACGGCGGCATGCTGCGCGAGGTTCTCAAGCACAAGAGTGTCGAACGTGCCGTCCTGGTGGAAATCGACGGCGCTGTGGTCGATTTCTGCCGCCAGCACCTGCCCAGCGTGTCGGCCGGCGCCTTCGACGATCCGCGCACCGAGATCGTCATCGCCGACGGCATCGAGTACATGGCGAAGACGGCCGACAGGTTCGACCTCATCGTCATCGATTCCACCGATCCCATCGGCCCCGGCGGGGTGCTGTTCACCGAACCGTTCTACAAGGACTGCGCCCGCTGCCTGAACCCCGACGGCATCGTGGTGAACCAGAACGGCGTGCCCTTCCTGCAAGGCGATGAGATCACCGACACCTGGCGCCGTCGCCGCCCCCACTTCGCCGACGTCGGCTATTACCTGGCGGCGGTGCCCACCTATGTGGGCGGCTTCATGGCCCTGGGCTGGGCCTCGGGCAGCACCCGCGCCCGCACCGAGACAGCCGACACCATCCACGCCCGCTTCCTGGCGGCACCGGTGGCGACGCGCTACTACACACCCCAGGTGCATCACGCCTCGTTCGCTCTACCGCCCTATGTGGCAGAACTGATCCACGATTGATCGGATGCACTCCTTCCTATGATAAGACCAATCATACGAAGGAATTAGAGCCCCGCGCGGAGCGCATGGCGTGCCGTAATATTGTAAAATCTTCGCCAGGATTTACCGGGTATAGTTCGCCGTATGATTTTAGGCGAGCACCGAATGAGCACGCATCAGTTCATCTCCTTCACCATCGGCGACGAGGAATACGGCGTCGACATCACCGCCATCCGTGAGATCAAGGGATGGCTGCCGACCACCAGCCTGCCGGAAACGCCATCCTACATGCGCGGCGTCATCGACCTGCGCGGCAGCGTCATCCCCATCCTCGACCTGCGCGCCCGTTTCACCGGCGCCCTGACCGAAGCCAGCTCGCGCCACGTGATCATGGTGGTGAACGTGGACGGCCGCGACGTGGGCATTCTGGTCGATGCGGTCGCCGACATCCTGACCGTGGAGCCGGAGGCGATCCAGCCCGTACCCGAGATGGAGCACGGCCACCGCGGCGAGCTTCTGAAGGGCATCGTTGCCGTCGAGGGCCGCATGGTTGCTCTGATCGACCTCGTACGCCTGTTCAACACCCCCTCGGCAGCCGACGCCGCCTAAAGCATACCAGGAGAGACCCTCATGGCCGCCCATCCCACCGGACTGACCGTGAAAGGCCGCATCT
>DATJKV010000217.1:0-1513 GCA_035491155.1 Magnetospirillum sp.
GCTAACCGCCAGTCCGACCACACCCTCGCCCACCTCCAGGACGGTGCCGGCCAGCTCCATGCCGGGAACCAGCGGCGGCTCCACCTTCTCCTGGTATTTGCCGTCGATGAACAGGGTGTCGGCGAAGTTCACCCCGGCGGCGGCCACCTTGATGCGCACCTGACCGGGCTGGAGCGCGGGGGACGGCAGGTCGCGCAGCTCCAGCGGCGCGCCGAAGGCGGGACAGACGATGGCTCGCATGGAAGATCCCTTAAGCGCGGGGGCGCTGCTGGGCGGCCCAGGCCAGTTTCAGGGTGGTGAACAGCATGATCTCGGTCAGCTGGTCACGGTTCATGACACCGGCGACCTCGTGCCGGGCATAGCGGATCAACTCAGGCTCGGCCTTGGGCGAGGCGAGCAGGTTGGTGATCAGCTCCTTGCGCACCAGCGGCGGGTATTTGCATACCTCGCGCAGCAGCGACACCTTGACCAGGATGGGAATGCGCTCGGAGGTGAACAGGCGGTCCACACACAGGGAGTAGATGCCGAAATCCAGCTTGCCGGCCACCGTGCGGGTGAAGTCCTGGAACTCATCCAGGAACAGCGGTTCGGAAATCTTCTTCTCGGTCAGCAGCTTGACCACGTCGAGGAAGGCGCGGTAGCGCTCGCGCGCCGGGCCGATGGTACCGCCCAACTCGGCAGCAATTTCCTTGATCTGCGATTCGCGAAAGCGCGAGGCGATCAGGGCCTCGGCGGTTTCGCGCACGCCGTCGTCGAAGGCGGTTTCCTCGATCAGGGCGAACAGGCGCTCGTACTTGGCGCGGTCCTTGGCCTTCACCTTGGAGGCCACCACGCCCAACGGCAGCACCGCCGCCTTGGCCACCTGGCCGTCGCGGGCGACGATGGCAGCCATGGAAATGGCGGCCAGGTCAGTGACCACGCCGTTCAGCAGGTCGTCGGTGATCACCATGCGCGCGCCCGGCGCCAGCGTCAGGTTGGTGTTGAGGGCGCCGCACTCCTTGAAATGCGTCGCCATGTCGAGCACGTGCGACGGGCGGATTTCCGGACGGGCGATGGTGGTATCCATGCGCACCATTTAGCCCCAGACCAGAGTCCGGAGCAAGGATAACGGAGGGAGCCCCGCCATCCTTGGCGTCAGCCCACCGATGGTGGTATAGTGCCTCCGATCTGGATAAAGGACTTGGGCCCCATGGCCGACGACGGCACCCGCATCTCCCCGCTCAGCGGCCTGTTCTCGAACACGGCCCCGGTGCGCCAGATTTCCGGCGTTGCCCCGTCGTCGTCGGGCACCACCAACACAGCCTCGTCGTCGAATGACACCGCCCCACGCAATGCGGTCAAAGGCCAGCGCGGCAACCGCATGCTGCCGGCCGACTATCCGCTGGATCAGCTCGACCGCCGGGCGGAACGCGGCACCTATCTGGATATCCTTGTCTAATCGCTTGCCGAGATAAGGCTGCTTGTTCACACTGGACGCATGAACGCGCCCAGAGGCCCGAGCATCCGAACCATT
>DATJKV010000218.1:0-6657 GCA_035491155.1 Magnetospirillum sp.
CGTGCGCCTTGGTGTCGGTGATCTCCAGCAGGACCGACGACGCGCTGACGGCCTCAAGGATGGTGCAGGCCTTCCCGCGCCAGGCAACAGGGGCGCCGGGCTTGAAACTAAACCGCACGGCCATGGTCTTTCTCCGGCAAGAAAAGCGGGGAGCGCATGGTGAGGGGGCGATCCAGGTCGGCACCGATCTCGAACCGCGCGACCATGCCCCAGATGGTCGGAAGGGTGCGCCCTCGGTCGCCGCCGGCCACATCGATCAGCGCCTCGATCGTGGCCGGGCCGGAGCGCAACGCCATCAGCAGGAGGGCGCGAATGCCGGCATTGGCTGGCCGCTGGCGGTAGGGCAGAAGGAACGTGGCATTGCCGAGCCGTGGCGTGCGGATGTGCTGCTCGGTGACGACCTCGAACGACCAGTTCCGAGCCGACGCGAATATCCGTGCAGCAGCAAAGCGCTCGTCAAGGGCGCCGGACACCAGCGCCGGGTCGGTTGAGAACTTCACTTCCACCAGCTTGGTGGACAGGCTTGGCCGCTGGTGGGTAACGAGAAAATCCGGCACGTAGAAGCGGCCGGAGCCGCCGGCAGTGAAGTACTCGACGCGTAGCGGCTGTTCCTCGACGGTCGCAACCGTGGGATCGAACCGCTGGAGAAGGGCGAAGTCGCGCTCGAGGGTAGATTCCACCGCGACGGGACGTCGGCCATTCCCCATGGGCACGCGTCCTGAGACGCTCCGATAACAACGTCCAATCCGGCGCACGGGCATCGCGAGCTCCCCCTCACCCGTTTCAACCATCAATACCGTGTTGCGCGAATGTGTCGGGACTTTGGCAAGCGCAAGGTGATTTTCGGGCGGGAAGGCCAAGCTGCTTCCGCAAGAGCGTGTCGAGCCACGTGCCGACTGCCTCGCCGTTTCGGTGTGCCGCCACACGAGCCGCCTTCTTCACCTCGGGAGATATCCCGTCCAACTTCCAGTAGCGGCCTTGGCCCCAGCGCGCCTGGTCCTCGGGGAGCTCGGCTACCATGCTGATGGCCGCGGGCTTACCTCCGAGCAAGCTGGCGAGGTTTTGCCAGTTGGCGTGCTCGCCCCGGTTCCGAAGGACCGTCTTTGCCGCCGTCACCTCATCCACCTCGGCCCGACGACCCGAGTGCTCGGTAAGGTGCCAATCCACGGCATGCGCAAAGGCATACGGATAGCGCTCGTCCGCCCTTTTCAGCAGATCTCGCTTGCTGAGACCGACAGCAAGCGCGGCATCGATGAACCGGGTCGGCCACGCCGCCATGAGCCAATACGCCATCGGGACCAGAACACTCCGCGCCCGGGTGGCCAGGAGCACGCCTTCTCGGGCTCGGGGTATAGTTTCCGGCGGTAATGCCAAGGCTGGCTCTCTGGCGGCGATCCACGCCCGCAGAGCCAGGGCATATCGCCCGCTGGACAGCAGACGGGTCAGGTGGTCGAGGATGTCGAACGCGGAGATCGAGTACGCGGGACCGTAGGCGCCCATGTCCATCCAGCCCTGGTCGAGGATGGTCAGAAGCTCGGCTTGTACAGCCTCGGCATTGACTGGCGGAGGCTCACCACTGGTTTGACCGAGGTCCACCCCGCAAGACCAGCAGCTCATGTGTCCGCAGCTGTCCTGGCGCAACACGTTGAACGGTTCTCCGCAGTGAGGACACCGATCGAGCAACAAGCGCCTGTGGACGGGGCAGACAGTGATGAAGGACAGGCGCCAAGTCAGACGAAGATACGGCGCAGCGTCTGACGCCAAGCATTCGGGACAGAACTGCTGGCCATGGCAGCGCTTGCCGCCCACGCGCCCTGCCGGCGGCAGCCACGCGAGCTTCTGCGCTGAATAGTCATTGTCGAAAAGCCTTCCCGTCCAGCGGCGGAAGGTGGCCAGCTTAAGCCGGCGCTTGTCGGCCCCCGTGCTTTCGGCCAACCGATCCACCAAGTGGTCGTCGGCATAGCGGTCGAGGTCGCGCGGGTTCCGGTCTTCACCGGGCTGGACGATGCGGTACAGCTCTCCGGGCCGGAGGCCATTCGCCGCCGCCGTGCGGGCAAGCCAGGACGCGAATGACTCGTCAGGCTGCAGCTCCGGCCGTCCAGGCCATCGAGGATCCGTGCGCACGTCAGCGCCTCATATGAGTGGCAAGCGCACCCATAATCGCGCGGGTTTGGAACGAGATGTGGAGGGCATTCGAGGCGTTACCGCGTGGGCCATCGGCCTCCACGGAAGTTGATGCCTATGCTCTGGACGGATCAGAAAATTCGCGCGGCGGCGCTAAACATGGTGAACCACACGACCTGAAACGGCTGACCAATGTCAACCGGCTGTTATTTCAGGCGTTTTCGGTTGTGGGTGAGGCCAATCCGTCCGGCCTATGGCCGCCGCAGTCCGGCCTAAAGGCACGAAATCCGGTCTAAAGCCGGAACCGACACCGATGATGGGATTTCTGATGTCGGGAAATTTTGGCTGGGGCGCCAGGGATCGAACCTGGGAATGGCGGTACCAAAAACCGCTGCCTTACCGCTTGGCTACGCCCCAGCAGGGGATGGGCACCATAAAGGGTTCGTGGGGGAGATTCAACCGGCTTTGCTGGAGGGCAAATTATGCCAACAGCGGCGCCGGAGCGACCCACCAGCCGGGCTGGGCGGCGGACAGGGCAGCGGCGGCAGCCTCGGCCTCGGGTGCGGTGGCGAACAGGCCGAAGCAGGTGGCGCCCGAGCCCGACATGCGGGCCAGCAGGCATCCGGCCTGCGCCGCAATCAGCGCCAGCATCTCGCCCACCACCGGCTCGCAGGCGATGGCGGGATGGGTCAGGTCGTTGCGGCGATGGGCCAGTGCCTCGGCCAGGGCACGCGCATCGGCGGGCGAATCCGCCAGCGGCATGGCCGGGGTAAAATCGCCCTGGCGGGCCTTGAACACCGCCGGAGTGGACAGCGGCAGGCGCGGGTTCACCAGCACGGCCCAAGCCGGCGGCAATGCGGGGGCAGGAACCAAGTGGTCGCCGATGCCGGTCATGGTGGTGGGGCGGCCGGCCAGGCAGACCGGAACGTCGGCACCCAGCTTAAGGCCGATGGCGGCCATCTCGGACTCGGACAGGGACAAATTCCACAGCCGGGCCAAGCCTTTCAGCGCGGCGGCCGCATCGGCCGAGCCGCCGCCGATGCCGGCGGCCACCGGCAGGCGCTTGGTCAGAATCATGCGGGCGCCGGCCGAAACGCCGGCGGCCTGGGCCAGCGCCTGGGCAGCGCGCAGCACGATGTTCTCCTCGCCCTCGGGCAGCGCCTGGGCGGTGGGACCGATGACGTCGAGGGAAAGCGTCTCCGCCGGTTCCAGCACCAGGGTGTCGCCCACACCGGCGAACACCACCAGGGAATCCAGCAGGTGATAGCCGTCCGCCCGCTTGCCGGTGACATGCAGGTAGAGGTTGACCTTGGCGGGGGCGTCGATGCTGAACGCGGTCATTTCACCAGCGGCTTGGCCGGCAGGGCTCCCGAGCGGATCTTTTCCTTCAGCGGGTCCACCTGCTCGGGCTCGGGGTCCAGGCTCATGGCGCGCTTCCACTGGAAATTGGCTTCCTCGAAGCGGCCGACCTGGAAATAGGCGTCACCCAGGTGGTCGTTGATGGTGGGATCCTCGGCCTTCAATTCGACGGCGCGCTCCAGCGCCTTGACCGCCGACTGGTAGTCGCCCAGGCGGTAGAGCGCCCAGCCCAGCGAATCGACGATGGCGCCGTCCTTGGGACGAAGCGAGACCGCCTTCTCGATCATGGCGCGGCCCTCGGGCAGGCGCACGCCCTGGTCGACCCAGGAATAGCCCAGGTAGTTGAGCACGTCGGGCTGGTCCGGCTGCAGCTGGAGCGCCTTGAGGAAATCGGCCTCGGCCTTGGACCACTGGTGCGCGCGCTCGTAGGAAATGCCGCGGCTGTACAGCAGCCCCCAGTGATGCGGCTCCAGCGCCGGGATGCGCTTGACGGCGGCATCGTAGGCGGCGGCGGCATCATCGAACCGCTTTTTGCGGCGCAGGACGTCGCCCTTGGTGACCAGCGCGTCCACCGAAGCCGGCTTGGCCTTGGCCAGATCGTCCAGTTCCTTCAGCGCCGCGTCGGTCTGGCCCATTTCCTCCAGGTTCATGGCCACCCGCAGGCGGCCGAACTCGGCGGTGGGCGAATCGGCGGAAATCTGGCGGTAGAGGGCGTTGGCCTCGGCGAAGCGCTCCTGCGAGGACAGGATGTCGGCCACGTTCATCTGGGCCAGGGGGAAGTCGGGCTGCACGGCCAGGGTCAGGCGCGAGAACACCATGGCGAGGTCAAGCGCATTGCGCTGACGCATGAGCGAGGCCATGTCGAACAGCGCCTCGGCCATGCCGGCACGGGCATCCGCCACCGGGCGGCTGACGCGGTCGCCCGCCTGCAACAGGCGATTGCCGTCGAACAGCATGGAATCGGGGTGCTCGGAGGTGTAGCGGCCGTACAATTCCTTGGCCCGTTCAGGCCGGCCGGAGCGCTGGAACAGGCTGCCCGCCGCCTCCACCGAGCGGATGGAGAGCTGGCCGTCGAGCGCCACCTTGTAGTTGTCCTCGGCGGCCTGGCCGCGGCCGGCCACGTCGTTGATCAGGCCGGCGTGGAAGGCGCGCATGGGCCCCAGACCCTGCACCGCCGCCAGCGGCGCCAGCGCCTCGACGGCTTCGTCGGTGCGGCCCGCCCCGGCCTTGGACCAGGCCACCATCATCGGCCCCAGGAAGCCGAACACGCCCCGCTTGGGCAAAGCGGCGAAGCGGCTTTCCGCCTGGGTGAAATGGCCCTCGCGGGCGTCCTTGAGCCCCACCACCAGAAGCGGCACGGCAGCGTCGGAATCCAGCGCCAGAAGGCGATCGGCCAGCGGCGCCGCCTCGTCCATGCGGCCTTCGGCCACTAGCAGGGTGAAGGCGCGCTGCAGCAGCTCGGAATTGTCGGGATCGAACTTCAGCGCGCTGGCGAAGTAATCGGCGGCGGCACGGGTGTCGCCGTTGCTTTGCGCCACGCGGCCGGCCAGGAAGGCGGCCAGAGCGGAGCGGCCCGAATCGGACGCCTCCGCCGGCGGCGCCTTCGCGGCGTCGCCACCGGGATGCGGAGTGCACGAGGCCGCCAGGGCCGCCACCAGGGTTAGAGCGGTCATCTGCCGCCCGGCCTGCTTCCACCAACTCGCCATTGTCACCCGTTCGACTCCAGGGAGCCGAAAGGCTCCCGCTTACATATTCGGATAGTTGGGACCGCCACCGCCTTCGGGAACCGTCCAGACGATGTTCTGGGTCGGGTCCTTGATATCGCAGGTCTTGCAGTGGACGCAGTTCTGCGCGTTGATCTGCAGCCGCGGGTTGCCTCCGTCGTCGTCCCGCATGATCTCGTAGACACCCGCCGGACAATAGCGCTGCTCGGGCGCATCGTACAGCGGCAGATTAAGGGCCACGGGGATCGCCGGGTCCTTCAGCTTCAGGTGGGCCGGCTGGTTTTCCTCGTGGTTGGTGTTCGAGATGAACACCGAGGACAGCTTGTCGAAGGAAACCTTACCATCCGGTTTCGGATAGGCGATTTTCGGGCATTCCGACGCCTTTTTCAGCTGGTCGTGGTCGGAATGGTTGCGCAACGTCCACGGCGCCTTGCCGCGGAACAGGTAGGTGTCGATGGCGCCCAGGACCATGCCGACCCACAGGCCCTTATGGAAGCCGGGGCGGATGTTGCGCACCTTGTAAAGCTCGTCCCACAGCCAGGACTGGCGAATTGCGCCGGGATAGGACACCGCCTCGTTGCCCTCGCCGGCCAGCAGGGCGACCACGGCTTCCGCCGCCAGCATGCCCGACTTCATGGCGGTGTGGCTGCCCTTGATCTTGGGCACGTTGAGGAAGCCGGCGGTATCGCCCACCAGCACGCCGCCCGGGAAGGTCAGCTTGGGCAGCGACTGCACGCCGCCTTCCGAAATGGCGCGGGCGCCATAGGCGATGCGGCGGCCGCCCTCGAAGGTCGAGCGGATGGCCGAATGGGTCTTGAAGCGCTGGAACTCGTCGAAGGGCGAGAGATGCGGGTTCTGGTAGTCCAGGCCGATGACGAAGCCGACCACCACCTGATTGCCTTCCAGGTGATAGAGGAACGAACCGCCATAGGTCTTGGCATCCATCGGCCAGCCGACGGTGTGGACGATCTTGCCCTGGCTGTGCTTGGCGGGATCGATCTCCCACAGCTCCTTGATGCCGATGCCATAGGTCTGCGGATCGCAATCGGCGCGCAAGGAGAAGCGCTCGGACACCATGGCGGTCAGCGAGCCGCGGCAGCCCTCGGCGAAGATGGTCTGGCGGGCATGCAGCTCCATGCCGAGGGTGTAGTTGGCGGTGGGCTCGCCGTCCTTGCCGATGCCCATGTCGCCGGTCGCCACGCCCTTGACGCTGCCGTCCTCGTTATAAAGGACTTCCGCCGCGGCGAAGCCAGGATAGATCTCGACGCCCAGTTCCTCGGCCTGACCGGCCAGCCAGCGGCACAGATTGCCCAACGAGATGATGTAGTTGCCCTCGTTGTGCATCTGCGGCGGCGTGGGCAGCTTGTAGCCCTTGCTCTCGGTCAGAAACAGGAAGTTGTCGTCCAGCGCCTTGGTGGTGAGCGGCGCGTCCTTCTCCTGCCAATCGGGG
>DATJKV010000219.1:0-3793 GCA_035491155.1 Magnetospirillum sp.
CATTTTGCGAATTTCAGAATCACCACACAATTCAACAAGTTAGTGGCCTGCTTATCCCCCGAAATTCATGCGATGAATTTCGGGGGCAGGACACTAGTGAAGCACGCCCATCAGATAGCCCGCCAGCACGCTCAGCACAGCGGTGGCCGGCAGCACGATGTTGGTCAGGGTCTTGCGGGTCTTCTCGGTTTTCCTGCCGGTGAACACGAAGTGGCGCTGCATGGTGCGCACCACCACCTCGACCGCGGCGGCGCCGGCGAAATCCGAAAACACGCCCGACACCGCCCAGGGGGCGTAGGACCCGTCCTCGAACTGGTTCAACACCGCCCGCGAGGTCTTGTCGTTTTCGTCCAGAAAAGTTTCCCAGCCGCACACCACCTTGCGCCCCTGCACCTTCTCCATCTGCGCGTCGACGCGCTTGAAGGTGTAGGTGGTGTCGATGACGCGGACGATGCGCGAGTTGGGCTCCTCGCGCTTGGGGATGGGATTGGCCGGGCGGGGGGCGGGGGGCGGGGCAGGGGCTGCCGGCGCGGCCTCGCTGTCGGGCGCCTTGCCGCCGCTCAGCACGGCGTGCAGCGGATGGTCCGGCGGCGCCAGCACCTGCCAGCGCTTCAACGCCTCGCGGGCCAAATCCATGTGGCCGGCGGCCACCAGCTGTTCGGCCAGGGTGCGCCACAGCTCGGCGGGGGTGCAGTCCTCGGCCTGCTGGGCGGCACTCAGCGCCGGCAGCAGCTCGGGGCGCAGCGACGCCGGGCAGTGCAGTGCCACCCAGTTCAGCACCTCGCTCATGGCGTCGGGCATGGTCCATCCATAAGGCAATATCGGATCGGCCGGAGCATAACCGGCGGCGCACCACTACACCAGACGCAATACGTCGTCCGAGCGATTGCAGTTGGCAGGCGCGGGCGGCTCAAATGGCCGCAAAAATACCTATGGGAGGCAACAACCATGAACCCCATCGTCAAGGCGGTGCAGCGGACCGTCGAGACCGCCAGCCTGTGCCTGGTCCAATCGGCCGAGCTGAACCGCCGCCTGTCGGACGGCCAAGTGGACGGCCGCTGCTATGTCCGCGAGGCCTTTGCCATCTGGCGCTACAACATCCGCAATTTCTGGCGCCCCGAGGCGGACCCGGTGCACAACGCCAGCGATCTGGTGAGGCGGCGGTAATAGCTAAATTTTCTCCAGCACATTGACCCGCATGGGCTGGTCGAAGCTCCAGCCCTCGTCGGTGCGGGTGCCGTTGCTCTCGAACAGGGCGCGAAGCTCGTCGGCCATGGCGTCGAAGTGGGCTTCGCGTTCCATGTTGGCCGAGATCAACCGGTCGCGGAAGGCGTCGAAATTGCGCATCTGCACGGTGTGCAGGTAGCGGAATTCCTTGGCCATGCGCAGCTTGCCGGCGGCTTTCAGCGCCTGGTAGGCGCTCGCCCGCACCTCGGTCTCGTCATCCACCGGCCGGCAGGTCTGGAAGAACGGTCCCTCGGCGATGGGCTCCGACACATAGACCTGGCCGCCGGGCTTCAGCACCCGCGCCGCCTCGTCCAGCGCCGCGCCCATGACCGCGAGCGGCACGTGGTGCAGCGAGTTGAAGAACACCACATAGTCGAACTCGGCGCTGGCTGCGGGCAGTGCCTGGCCGACGCCCTCGACGACGCTGACGTTGGGATGGGGCTCGGCGGCGCGCGCCTTGGACAGCTGGCGGGGCGAGCATTCCACCCCCAGCACGCGGGCGCCGAACTTGGCCATGTGGCGCGCCAGGCTGGCATCGCCGCAGCCCACGTCGACGACGCGCTTGCCTTCCAGGGGCAAGGTCTCCACGATCACGTCCGCGTTGCGCCGCCGGTCCATGGCCAACTCCCATTGTTCATCAGGATTTGCTTATCCGATGAGTGCGTCTTCTGTCGATGCCTATGACGTAGCCATCATCCTGGGCGCCCGCATCGAGCCGGACGGCAGCCCGTCGCCCGCCATGGCGCGCCGGGTGGCGCACGGGGTGGAGCTTTTGCGCCAGGGCCGCGCCCGCGCCCTGCTGATGACCGGCGGCCCCACCACCGCGTCCACCCCCGAGGCCCGGGCCATGCACGCACTAGCCCTGGCGCTGGGCGCCGATCCCGACCGGGTCCACCTGGAGGAGAGGGCGCGCAACACCATCGAGAACGCGCTGCTGTCGGTGCCGCTGGTACGGCGCCACGGCTGGCGGCGCCTGCTGGTGGTGACCGACAGCTTCCATTGCCTGCGCAGCTATTACATCTTCCGCCGCCTCGGCCTGCCCGCCGTCATCGCCGGCGTGCGCCCCCTGGCGCCGACGGCGGAATGGTGGCTGGCCCATCTGCGCGAGGCGGCGGCGCTGCCATGGACCGTGCTGCGGGTGGAACGGCGCCTCTGGCGCCTTCGCCGCTGACCGGTCCAACCGTTTCGGTTGGCTCCGCTCCGCCCATCCACTATGCTGGCTCCCCCGCGCGGGATGGCCGCGCTTTTGTCAGCATAGTTGAAGTCCGATGACCAGCAATCGCGTCTATCTGTACGACACCACCCTGCGCGACGGTGCGCAGACCCAGGGCGTGGACTTTTCGGCCGCCGACAAGGCGCGAATTGCCCGCGCGCTCGACGCGCTGGGGCTGGACTACATCGAGGGCGGCTGGCCGGGCGCCAATCCCACCGACGACGCGTTCTTCTCGAACCCGCCGCAGCTGTCCCGGTCCAAGCTGGCCGCCTTCGGCATGACCCGTCGCGCCGGCCGCTCGGCCGCCAACGACCCGGGGCTGAACGCGCTGATGGCCCATGACGCCGTGCAGGTGGTCACCATGGTGGGCAAGACCTGGGACTTCCAGGTCACCGTGGCGCTGGGCATCGAGCTGGAGGAAAACCTGCGCATGATCGGCGATTCGGTCGCCCATGCCTGCACCAAGGTGTCCGAGGTGATGCTGGACGCCGAGCATTTCTTCGACGGCTACAAGAAAAACCCGCAATACGCCCTGGCGGCGCTGAAGGCGGCCATGGACGGGGGCGCCCGCTGGATGGTGCTGTGCGACACCAATGGCGGTTCGCTGCCCCACGAGGTGGAGCGCATCGTGGGCGAGGTGATCGCGTCCGGCATCCCCGGCGAGCGCCTGGGCGTGCATTGCCACAACGACACCGATTCCGCGGTCGCCAACTCGCTGGCGGCGGTCAAGGCGGGCGTGCGTCAGGTGCAGGGCACCATCAACGGCCTGGGCGAGCGCACCGGTAACGCCAATCTGATCTCCATCATCCCCAACCTGATGCTGAAGATGGGCTTCGAGACCGGCATCTCGGAGGACGGCCTCAAGCAGCTGGTCGCGGTCAGCCGCACCCTGGACGAGGTGCTGGACCGCAAGCCCAACCGCAGTCAGCCTTATGTCGGCGGCTCGGCCTTCGCCCACAAGGGTGGCCTGCACGTCTCGGCGGTGGCCAAGGACCCGTCGTGCTACGAGCACATCGACCCCGCCAAGGTGGGCAACATGCGCCAGATCGTGGTGTCGGACCAGGCCGGCCGTTCCAACATCGTCGCCCGCATGGCCGATCTCGGCATCGACATCGAGACGGTCAAGCGCGACGCCCTGGTGCGCGTGGTCGAGGCCATGCAGGTGGATTTCGACCCGCGCGAGGTGTCGGACCTGGTGGACCTGATCAAGCGGCTGGAGCACGAGGGCTATGCCTACGACACCGCCGCCGCCAGCTTCGAGTTGCTGGTGCGCCGCGCCCTGGGCCAGGTGCCGGACTACTTTACCCTGGAGCGCTACCGCGTCATCGACGAGCGCCGCCGCAACGCGGTGGG
>DATJKV010000220.1:0-4113 GCA_035491155.1 Magnetospirillum sp.
GTCGCCCTGTCGCTGGTGGGCAACGGTGTCTATGCCCGCCAGCACCGGGACTGGATCGACGCCCGCCAGAAGGCGGCCGCCGGCGACGCGGCGGCCAAGGCCCGTCTCGCCTATTGGGACAGCGTCTTCACCAAGTCGGACCGCAAGGCCGCGGTGAAGGCCGATTGCGAGAACATGGACGCCGCCTATCAAACCATGAAGGCTCTGGGCGCCGATTCCAGGAAGCTTTCGGGGATGGCGTCGCTGGCCTTGCGCCACGGCTGCCCCTGACGGGGTCAGCGCCGGTTCGCCATCCGCCTGTTCATGGCGTCCTGCATGGGCCGGTCCACAATCATGGCCAGAGCGGTGTCGCCGTCTTCGTGCACCACCGCTTCCCAGCCCGGCTCGGCCCAGCGCACCAGCCGCTCGTCCGTTTCCACCGGCTTGCCCAGCCGCGAGGTGAGGTGCGTCACCAGCCCGTCGAAGCCCGAGCGGGGACCTTGCAGGAACAGCTGCACCAGCCGCTTGGTGCCTTGCGGATCGGGGCCGAACATGGCCGACATTTCCACCGGAGTGCCGCCGATCTTGCGGGTGGCGGGGACGATCTTGCCCTTATCCTCGGTCAGCAGGGCGCAACGCACCGCCCCCAGTTCCGCCATCTGGCGCGGCAACCCGATCAGCCTGTCCACATCCTTGGGGCGGTCGGGATCATCCGAGCAGCGGACCGTCAGGCCGGCCGGCCAGGCGGCGAAGCGGAATTGGCCCAGCATCATGCCGCTGCGGGCATAGCCCAGGTCGAAATCCTTCGCCACCGCCGGGCCGCAGGCCAGCAGCGCAAGCGCCACCGCCGCAAGCAGCCTCATTGAGGCGAGTCCTTCGCCCCAGACTGGCGTGGCTGATGGCTCATGCGGGCATTGAGCGCCGATTGCAGCCGGGTATCGATGACGAAGGCCAGCAGGGTGCGGCCACCGTCCTCGATGATGGTGGCTTCGGCCTCCTCGGTCTCCCAGCGGGCTAGCTTGGCCTGGCGCACTGCCGGAGCGCCGAAGCGCTGGGTGAAGTGGTCGGCCAGGGCGTCGAAGGCCTTGGGCGGCTGCTTCAGCAGCAACTGCACCAGCCGGGGAGTGCCGTCGCGGTCGGGGAAGAACTTGCCCCACACCTCGGTGGCGGTACCGGCCATGTCGATCCCGGAGGTCTGCCAGTTGCCGCCGTTCTTGGTGAACAGGCCGCAGCGGGTGCCGCCCAGCCGGGCCACCGGGCTCGGCACGGACAGCCGCACGGTGGCGGATTCGGGCGGCAGGTCTGCCTCGCCTGAACAGCGCACCGAGACCCCGGCCGGCCAGGTCGAGGCGCGGAATTCGTCCAGCGTCATGCCGGGACGGGCAAAGCCAAAGTCGAAATCGGCGGCCCAGGCGGCGGGCGCCATAAGGGCCAGCAGGGCGATAAGGGCAGCGGTTTTCATGGCCGAAATATTCTCATGAAAAAGTTGTCCCGTCATCCCTCGCGGCGCTTCGCCAGGGCATCCTGGGCGTAAGTATCGGCTTTGGACGGCAGCGGCTGGGATGGATCGGATATCCAGGCCGCGATGTCGTCCAGCACCACATCGGCCTGAAGGTCGCGCAGCAGCATGTGGTAGCCATTCTTATACAGCGCGACCCGCTGGCTTCCTGCGGTGTCCGGCAGGCTTTGGATCATGGACCAGGTGGGGTCGGCGGGCACGATCTCGTCCTTTTCGCCGTACAGTACCAGCGCCGGCAGGTGCACGCGCGGCGCCGCCTCGGTGGCGGTGTCCATCAGATCGACCAGCCCATTGACGGCGTCCACCCGGGTGGCCTTGATCACCAGCGGATCGGCGGCCAGCTTGCGCAGCATGGGGATGTTGTCGGACGGCTTGATGTGCAGCCCCTCGCCGGTCAGCTCCCAACCGGGCGCCACCTGGTAGGCCAGCCACAAGGCGGCGCGCTGGAAGAAGCCCATGGACGAGCGGCCCCACACCGCCGGCGCCGACAGGATGATGCCCTTGACCTGGGGCGGATGATCGGCCGCCGCCAGCATGACCACGGCGCCCCCCATGCTCTCGCCCAGCAGGTACAGCGGCACGCCGGGATGGCGGGCGGCCACCAGTGCGGCCACCTCGCGCAGATCCGCCGCCATGGCCTCGGCGCTGGACCAAGTGCCGGGGCGCGGCCCCTGACCGAAGCCGCGCTGATCGTAGGCGTAGGCGGCAATGCCCTTCTTCGCCAGGTAATGCCCGGGCTCGTCGAAGAAGTTGGAATAGTCGTTCATGCCGTGCAGCGCCAGCACCACCGCCTTGGGCGGCCCATCGGGCATCCAGCCGCGCAAGGGCAGGCGCACGCCGTCGGCGGACAGCCAGTGGTCATGGTTCAACTGCGGGGCGGCCACCATCGGGCCGGGAAGCTGGTACTGGGCGGCACAGGCCGACAGCAGCAATGCGAGGAGGAAACTGGCGAGGGCTTTCGCGGTCATCGTGCCTTGGACGAGGTGAGCTGCAGGAAGATGTCCTCCAAGTCGGTTTCCTCGGTCGTCAGGTCAACTAGGGTAAGCCCTGCGCTTCTGACCGCATCGAGGATACCGGCGATGGGCATCTCGGACGGCTTGTAGCGCACGATCATGCGCCCATCAGGGCGAAGTTCGGGCGACAATGGGGCAAGGGCGGCGGGGATGATGTCGGGCACCCGGTCCAGGGTCAGGATCACCGCCTTGGAATCCAGCCGGCCCAGCAGGGCGCGCTTATCCTCGCAGGCGACCAGCTTGCCATGGTTGATGATGGCGATGCGGTCGCACAGCTCCTCGGCCTCCTCCAAATAGTGGGTGGTCAGCACGATGGTGGTGCCGGCGGCGTTCAGCTTCTTCACATAGGCCCACAGGGACTGGCGCAGCTCGATGTCGACACCCGCCGTGGGCTCGTCCAGCACCAGAACCGGCGGCGCGTGAACCATGGCCTTGGCCACCAGCAGGCGCCGGCGCATGCCGCCCGAGAGGGTGCGGGCATAGGCGTCCGCCTTGTCCGCCAGCCCGACCGCTTCCAGGATTTCCATGGTGCGGCGCTGGTCCTTGGGCACGCCGTACATGCCGGCCTGCACTTCCAGCAGCTCTCGGGGCGTAAAGAACGGATCCAGGTTCAGTTCCTGTGGCACCACGCCGATGGCCGCCTTGGCCTCGCGCGGCGCCTGTCCGATATCGTGGCCCCAGACGCGCGCGGTTCCGCCCGTCTTGATCACCAGCCCGGCCAGGATGTTGATGAAGGTGCTTTTGCCCGCGCCGTTGGGACCCAGCAGGCCGAAGAACGACCCGCGCGGGATGGACAGCGATACCCCGTCCAGCGCGACCTTTTCGCCGCGTTTGCCGCGATAGACCTTGCGCAGGTCCGCCGCCTCGATGGCGTTGGAGGGCAGGTCGGCTTGAGAGAGTGATTGAACCATGGCCGGACATGGGTATCATCCGCCCGTTTCCACGGTCAATGGAATGCCGCCATGTCTGTCGCTGTCGAGAACGCCACTCCCTCCAAGCCCAAGGTCGAGACCCAGGTGGTCGACACCGCCACCGTCGCCTGCGACGGAGGCACCGGCGCGCTGGGCCACCCCCGCGTCTTCCTGCATTTCGGCGACGCCCGCGAGATCGTCTGCCCCTATTGCTCGCGTACCTACGTGCTGGCCGAGGGCGCCAAGGCGCACGGCCACTAAGGTGGAAGGTCCGCGCCACGTCTATCTGGTGGACGGCTCGGGATTCATTTTCCGGGCCTTCCACGCACTGCCGATGATGACCCGCGCCGACGGCACCCCCGTCAACGCGGTCTATGGTTTCACCAACATGCTGCTGAAGCTGTTGCACGAGACCGACGCCGACCACATCGCGGTGATCTTCGACGCGGCGCGCAAGACCTTCCGTAGCGACATCTATCCCGACTACAAGGCCCACCGGCCGCCGCCGCCCGAGGAGCTGGTGCCCCAGTTCCCGCTGATCCGCGAGGCGACCCGGGCCTTCAACGTGCCCTGCGTGGAGTTGGAGGGCTACGAGGCCGACGACCTGATCGCCACCTACGCGACCCAGGCCGTGGCCAGGGGCGCACGCGTCACCATCGTCTCGTCCGACAAGGATCTGATGCAGCTCGTC
>DATJKV010000221.1:0-1744 GCA_035491155.1 Magnetospirillum sp.
AACAAACGCCGTCATGCCTCACCACCCTTCATTAACCCGCAGCGTAATCCGCCCTGTGTTGCAACGTTATCGATCAGGACTCTATCGCATCGCCCATCCTGTGGCATAAGGGGGCCCCACCACGCCACGGGAACCCTGCCGTACATGATCCGCTTCGAAAACATCAGCAAGCAGAACAGTCACCGCATCCTCTTCTGCGAGTCGTCCGCCGCCCTGAACCGGGGAGAAAAGATCGGCCTGGTCGGGCCCAACGGCGCCGGCAAGACCACTTTGTTCCGGATGATCATGGGCGACGAGTTGCCCGATGACGGGCAGGTCTCCATCGAGAAGCAGGTCACCATCGGCTATTTCAACCAGGATGTGGGCGAAATGTCGGGCCGCAGCGCGGTCGCGGAGGTGATGGACGGGGCCGGGCCGGTCAGCACCGTGGCGGCGGAATTGGCGGAGCTTGAAGCGGCCATGTGCGATCCCGACTGCGCCGACATGGACGCCGTCATCGAACGCTATGGCGAGGTGCAGGCGCGTTTCGAGGAACTGGGCGGCTACGAACTGGACGGACGGGCGCGGGAAGTGCTGGCCGGGCTCAGCTTCAGCCAGGAAATGATGGACGGCGACGTCGGCGCCTTGTCGGGCGGCTGGAAGATGCGTGTGGCGCTCGCCCGCATCCTGCTTATGCGGCCCGACGCCATGCTGCTGGACGAACCGAGCAACCACCTGGACATCGAAAGCCTGATCTGGCTGGAAGGTTTCCTGAAGGGCTACGACGGCGCCCTGCTGATGACCTCGCACGATCGCGAGTTCATGAACCGCATCGTTACCAAGATCATCGAAATCGACGGCGGCACGCTGAATACCTATTCCGGTGATTACGAATTCTACGAACGCCAGCGGGCGCAGAACGAGAAGCAGCAGCAGGCGCAGTTCGAACGCCAGCAGGCCATGCTGGCCAAGGAAATCAAGTTCATCGAACGCTTCAAGGCCCGCGCCTCGCACGCGGCCCAGGTGCAAAGCCGGGTGAAGAAGCTGGACAAAATCGAGCGCTTCGAGCCGCCGAAGCGCCGCCAGACGGTGATGTTCGACTTCCCGACGGCGCCCCGGTCAGGCGACGACGTGGCGGTGTTCAAGAACGTGCACAAGGGCTATGGCAGCCGGACCATCTATCAGGGACTCGACCTCATCATCCGCCGCAAGGAGCGCTGGTGTGTCATGGGGGTCAACGGCGCGGGCAAGTCGACGCTGTTGAAGCTGGTGGCGGGCGCGACCGACCCGGATGCCGGGACCGTCACGGTCGGCGCCAGCGTCAAGATGGGCTATTTTTCCCAGCACGCCATGGACCTGCTGGACGGCGACAAGACCGTGTTCGAGACCCTGGACGGGTATTTCCCCCAGGCGAATCAGGGATCGCTGCGGGCGCTGGCCGGCTGTTTCGGCTTTTCCGGCGACGACGTGGAAAAGAAATGCCGCGTCCTCTCCGGCGGCGAAAAGGCCCGGCTGGTGATGGCGATTATGCTGTTCAATCCGCCCAACTTCCTGGTGCTGGACGAGCCGACCAACCATCTCGATCTCGACACCAAGGAAATGCTGATCAAGGCGCTGGCCGCCTACGAGGGCACCATGCTGTTCGTGTCGCACGACCGGCATTTCCTGGCCGCGCTGTCCAACCGGGTGCTGGAACTGACGCCGGAGGGCATCCACCAGTACAGCGGCGGCTACACGGAATACGTGGCGAGCACCGGGCAGGAGG
>DATJKV010000222.1:0-7367 GCA_035491155.1 Magnetospirillum sp.
ACCCGCCAGCCCATCAGCTCCATGCCCGGCGTCGAGCGCCTGTCCATCGATCTGGCGGTCGAGGCGGCGCGCATGGCCCGCGATCTCGGCATCCCCGCCCTCGCCCTGTTCCCGTCGGTCGATCCCAGCCTGAAGACCCCCGACGGCCGCGAGGCGGTCAACCCCGACAATCTGGTCTGCCGTGCCGTTCGCGCGGTGAAGAAGGCGGTGCCGGAGATCGGCATCGTCTGCGACGTGGCGTTGGACCCGTTCAATTCCGATGGTCATGACGGCCTCACCCTGGACGGCTACGTGCTCAACGACGAAACCGTGGAGATCCTGACCCGCATGGCGGTGGTGCAGGCCGAGGCCGGCTGCGACGTGGTGGCGCCGTCGGACATGATGGACGGCCGTATCCGCGCCCTTCGCGTCGGCCTGGACGAGGCCAAGCTGCAGCACGTGCAGATCCTCTCCTATGCCGCCAAGTACGCCTCGGCCTTCTACGGCCCGTTCCGCGACGCGGTGGGCTCGAAGGGCGTGCTCAAGGGCGACAAGAAGAACTACCAGATGGACGCCGCCAATACCGAGGAGGCCCTGCGCGAGGTCGCGCTGGACCTGCAGGAAGGCGCCGACATGGTGATGGTGAAGCCGGGCCTGCCCTATCTGGACATCGTGCGCCGGGTCAAGGAAGCCTTCGGCGTTCCCACCTTCGCCTATCAGGTGTCGGGCGAGTACGCCATGATGAAGGCTGCCGCCCTCAACGGCTGGCTGGACTGGGACCGGGTGATCGTCGAGAGCCTGGTCGGCTTCAAGCGCGCCGGCGCGGATGCAGTGCTGACCTATACCGCCCCGGAAGTGGCCCGCCTGCTGGCCAAGGCATAACGAGCAAGGCCGTGGTTCACGCCACGGCCTTTGTCTTGCATATTATCTACATGCTAATATTGTAGTTAGCCAAGGTCAAATATGCTTACCTCCTGATTACGCTACCATGCGCCGTATTTCACACACGTGGGAGGCGAGCATGCGGCGAATTCTTTTGGCGGGTCTGGTCCTGGCGGTAGCGGCCGGCTCGGCGGCGGCCAATGACAAGGAGAACGTCAACCCCAGCTGCAAGCTGGAGCCCGAAGCCAATTGCGGCTGGGCCGAGCTGCGCAAGGTCAAGGCGCCGGGTAAGGACCTGCACGACAGCCAGTTCATGGCCACCCGCCTGGACGAGGCCGACCTGTCCGGCGCCAACCTGTCCGGCTCGCACCTTCAGCTGACCAACTTCAACAAGGCGAACCTCAAGGGCGCCAACCTCTCCAACTCCCACATGCATGCCGTCAACCTGGTGGGCGCCAACCTGGAGGGCGCCAACCTTGAGGGCGTCAATTTCCTGGACGCCAATCTGACCGGCGCCAATCTCAAGGGTGCCAACATCAAGAGGGTGTTGTGGACCGCCACCGTGCTGTCGGGCGCAACCTGGGTTGACGGCCGGATTTGCGCCGAAGGCTCGAAGGGGGAATGCCGCTAAGCGGCAGTTCGATCAAAAGCCGTCATGCCGGGACTTGCTCCGGGCGTGAATGGCTTTCCGCCCAGTTAGCGGACTGGGCCGCGTGAATGGCCGGGCTTTAGCCCGGCCATGACGCATTGCGCAAGCGAATGCGCTAACGCAGAAATCAAGCCTTCCCAGTGGTTGCCCTGCCCAGCCGCCATTCGGCGATGAACGGCAGCGCCATGACCAGCAGCATGGCGGCCCACGCCAGCATCTCGCCGTTGGCGTAGGAGATGCGGACGAGAAGCGGGAACTGCTCGGCCAGACCGTGGTGCATGGCCTGGAAGTCCTCGCCCAGGAACAGCGCCAGGGATTCGGACAACGGCGCCAGTGCCACCGCGATCAGCAGGGCGATGGACATCTCGCGGCCCGCGGCCTTGCGGGTCGGAATTTCGCTGGAGAACAGACGGCCGACGGCGAAGGCTTTCTGCCACGGCAGGCCAAGCAGCCACAGGCGGATCATTCCCCAGACCGCGACGCCCACGCATGGAACCAGGAATTCAATGTTGGGGATATCGCGGTAGCGGCCGTTGAAGAACAGCAGCACCGTCACCGCCCAGGCGCACACCCCGTAGAAGATCACGAAGCCTTCACCCAGCCGGCTGCGGGCCGGCTCGGCGCCTTCGCGCAGGGACTGGCCGACGGTGCGGAACAGCACGGCGCCGAAAACCGCATGCAGAGCGATGCGGATGAATGTCAGCAGATCGCGGATGAACGGCTCCACCGCCAGCCACGCCTTGGAGCCGGGCAGAAGGGTCGCCACCAGCCAGATGGTGCGGTCGCTGTCGCGGGTGATCCAGGCATTCATGGCCTGCCAGACCACGCAGGCGGCAATGAGCTGGGCAAAGGCGGCGAGCACCGCGGCACGTCCGGGCTTGTAATCTTGCGGCCGGCGTAGGAAGGCCAGGGCCAGCAGGGCGCCGAGCACGGCGGAAACAACGCCGTCACGCGCCCAGTTGGGGTTGTCCTGCACCGGGCCGGACATGCGGAACTTCACCGCGCGATCGACGTCGACCACGCCCCAGAAGGCGCCGACGGTTCCCTCCAGCTTGGCCTTCCACGGCTGGTCGAAGGCTTCCACCACGTTGTAGTCGAAGCCGTTTTCCTTGGACACCTTGGCCAGCGTGCGCACGAACAGGGCGGCGCTTTCCATGTTGACCGCGGCCGGTCCGCGGTTGCGCCCCCTGGTGGGCCAACCGGCCTCGCCGATCAGGATGGGCTTGCCCGGGAACTTCTCCTGCATCATGCGGTAGATCTTGACGATGTGCTGGGCGGATTCCTCGACACCGATGGGTTCGTCTTCCCAATAGGGCAGGATGTGGATAGTGATGAAGTCCACCTCCTGCGCCACCTCGGGATAGCGCAGGTAGAAGGCCCAGACGTCGGCATAGGATACCGGCTGCTTCACCGCCGCCTTGACCTTGCGGATGTAGGCGATCAGTTCCTCGGGCTTGAGGTCCTGGCGCAGCAACACCTCGTTGCCGACGATGACGCGCTTGATGCTGTCGGGATAGTCGTTGGCCGCCTTGATCAGGTTGTCCACCTCGGCGGCGTTGACGTCCAGCTTCTTGCCCAGCCAAGCCGAGTGGGTGACCTCGATGCCATATTTGCGCCCCAGCTCCGGCACCACCTCCATGCCTTCCCGCGAGGTGTAGGTGCGCACGCCCTTGGCCACACCCACCAGGCTCTTCAAATCTTCCTCGATCTGGGCCGGCGGCGGGTAATCCTTGGAGATGGGGCTTTGGCCCCGGCGGAACGGCGCAAAGGACACCGAGGGGAACGGCTCGTCGAACGCCAATGCCACAGGAATGGGGCGGTTGAACCACCACCAGCCGGCAATGCTGACAAAGGCGGTGACGGCTACCAACAGCAAAACGGAAGGAATGCGCATGGAGATCGGGCTCTTATGATCCGCCGGAAAAGGCAGCCCGTTCTACTAGATTTCCTCCACCTCGACCACCCCGGCGACCGAACGCAAGGCGTTCATGAAGCCGGGGCTGATCTGGATGGTGCGGGGGACGCCAAGCTCCACCTCGCGCTTTTCCATCTGGGTGACGATGAGGATGCGGTTGCGCCCCTTGCCTTCCTTCTCCATCAACTGGGCCAGGACAGGCAGCGGCGCCGGGTCGCGGATGAAGATCCTGAGGCCGGCGGCAGCGCGCGCCGCCTCCTGGTCCAGCGAGGCGATGCGCTGGCAGGTGAGCCTCAACTGCTCGTCCTCCAGCTTGGCATCCACTTCCAGCAGCAACGGGCCGCCGGCCTCCAGCAATTCGCGCGAGGCGGCCAGGGTTTCCGAGAACACCGTCACCTCGAACATGCCCGAGCTGTCGGACAGGGTGAGGAAGGCATAGCGGCTGCCCTTGGCCGAAGTCCGTTCCTGCTTTGCCAGCAGCGAACCAGCCAGCTTGACGCGGCCCTTGCCGCCGGCCTGAAGGTGGCCGGGCAGCTCGGCGATTTTGATGACGCCCAGCCGCTTCAGGCTCTTGGCGAAGGCGTCCAGCGGGTGGGCCGACAGGTAGAAACCGATGGCGTCGAATTCCTGCGACAGCTTCTCGTGCGGCGACCAGTCGGCGGCGTTCTCCAGCTTGGGCGCCGGGGCGATGTTGCCGCCCAGCAGGCTCATCTGGCTGGAGCCCCGCTGTTCCGCCTCGGCGGCGCCATAGCGCAGCAGCGGTTCGCAGTTCTTGAACACCTTGCCGCGGTTCTTCTCCAGGCTGTCGAACACGCCGGCGCGGACCATGTTTTCCATCTGGCGGCGGTTGAGCTGCTTGGTGTCCAGGCGGCGGGCGAAGTCGAACAGGTCCTTGTAGGGGCCGTTGCGATCCCGCTCCTCGACGATCTGCTTGCAGGCGCCCTCGCCCACGTTCTTCAAGGCGGCCAACGCATAGCGCACCGCCAGAGTGCCGTCGGCCAGCTTTTCCACCGAGAAATCGGGCCGCGACTTGTTGATGTCGGGCGGCAACAGCTTGATCTTCAGGCGATCCAGTTCCTGCCGGAACGAATTGAGCTTGTCGGTATTGCTCATTTCGTAGGTCATGGTCGCGGCCATGAACTCGGCGGGATGATTGGCCTTCAGCCAGGCGGTCTGGTAGGCGATCAGCGCGTAGGCGGCCGCGTGCGACTTGTTGAAGCCGTATTCGGCGAACTTGGCGACGCGGTCGAAGATCATGGAGGCCTGGTCGCCGTCCACGCCACGCGCCACCGCGCCGTCGACGAAGGTCTTGCGCTGAGCCTCCATCTCCTCGCGGATCTTCTTACCCATGGCGCGGCGCAGCAGGTCGGCGCCGCCAAGCGAATAGCCCGACAGCACCTGGGCGATCTGCATGACCTGCTCCTGGTACACCATGATCCCGAAGGTCTCCTTCAGGATGGGCTCCAGCAGCGGGTGCATGTAGTCCGGATCTTCCTTGCCGTGCTTACAGGCAATGTAGCGCGGGATTTGATCCATCGGGCCGGGGCGGTAGAGCGCCACCACGGCGATCAGGTCTTCCAGGCGGTTGGGGTGCATCTTGCGCAGCACATCGCGCATCCCCGCGGATTCCAGCTGGAACACGCCGGCGGTATCGCCCCGGGTCAGAAGTTCATAGGAAAGCGAATCGTCCAACGGCAACGCCGACAGGTCGACGTCGAGCCCCTTGATCTTCTTGATGTGCTTGCAGGCGGTGACCATCACGGTCAGCGTCTTCAGGCCCAGGAAGTCGAATTTGATCAGGCCGGTGGATTCAACATACTTCATGTTGAACTGGGTCACCGGCATATCCGAGCGCGGATCTCGGTACAGCGCCACCAACTGGTCCAGCGGCCGGTCGCCGATCACCACGCCGGCGGCGTGGGTCGAGGCGTGGCGGTACAGGCCCTCCAGCTTCATGGCGGTGTCGATCAGGTGGCGCACCGCCTCGTCGCTGTTGCGCGCCTCCTTCAAGAGCGGCTCGATCTCCAGCGCCTGTTCCAGCGTCACCGGGTTGGCCGGGTTGTTGGGGACCATCTTCGAGATGCGGTCCACCTGGCCGTACGGCATTTGCAGCACGCGGCCCACGTCGCGCAGCACCGCGCGGGCCTGCAGCTTACCGAACGTGATGATCTGGGCGACGTGGTCGTAGCCGTACTTGTCCTGGACGTACTTGATGGTCTCTTCGCGGCGGTCCTGGCAGAAATCCACGTCGAAGTCGGGCATGGACACGCGTTCGGGGTTGAGGAAACGCTCGAACAGCAGGCCCCAGCGCAAGGGGTCCAGGTCGGTGATGGTCAACACCCACGCCACCGCCGAGCCGGCACCCGAGCCACGGCCCGGTCCGACCGGAATGTCGTGGACCTTGGACCATTGGATGAAGTCGGCCACGATTAGGAAGTAGCCGGGGAAGCCCATCTGTTCGATGATGCCGATCTCGTATTCGATACGCTCCCGATACGGCTTTGCCGCGTGCTCCTTCTCCTCGTCGGTCATGCCGGGCTGGAAGACGTGCTTCTCCAGCCGCAAGGCCAAGCCTTCCCAGCACTTCCTGCGCAGCAATTCGGGCTCGGTAAGGCCATCCATGTGGTAGGGCGGCAGCAGCGGCTTGCGCTTGGGCACCATGAAGGCGGTGCGCCGGGCCACCACCAGGGTATTGTCGCAGGCCTCGGGCAGGTCGGCGAACAGCTCGCGCATCTCGGCCGGCGACTTGAAATAGTGCTCGGGCGTGAGGCGGCGGCGCTCCTCCATGGACACATAGGCGCCCTCGGCGATGCAGATCAGCGCGTCGTGCGCCTCGTACATGCCGCGATCGGAGAAATAGGGCTCGTTGGTGGCGACCAGCGGCAAATCGTGCTTGTAGGCCAGATCCACCAGCGCCGGCTCGACCGCATCCTCGTCGGGCAAGCCGTGGCGTTGCAGTTCCACGTAAGTGCGCCCGGAAAAGGCCTGGGCCAGGCGCACCAAGGCGATCTGGGCCTTCTCGTTCTGGCCGTCCAGCAACAGGCGGTTCACCGGGCCGCTCATGGCGCCGGTCAGGCAGATCAGGCCGCCCGACAGGGTTTCCAGGTCGTGCATGGAAACCTGCGGCGTCTCGCCCGAGGCGGTCTCCAGATAGGCCTTGGAGATCAGCTTCATCAGGTTGAAGTAGCCGGGCTCGTTCTGGCACAGCAGCACGACCCAGTCCGGTTCCGGCCGGCGACCATCCTTCGAGGGCGCCTCGCCCTCGCGGCGCACCGCAAGCTGGCAGCCGATGATGGGCTGGATGCCGGCATCCGAGCAGGCGCCGGTGAATTCGGCCACGCCGAACATGTTGCCGGTATCGGCGATGCCGACCGCCGGCATGGCCATCTTGTCGCACAGCTTGGCCAGCTGCTTGGTCTTGATGGCGCCTTCCGACAGGGAATAGGCGGTGTGGACGCGAAGGTGGACGAAGTCGGCGTGGATGGGCATCCGCCTATGATGCCGCCTCGGCCCCCTCTCCGGCAACAGCGTCCTGCCAATAGGCGTTCAGATCGCCCTTTACCACGTCCACCACGGCCGGATCGAGCTTGCCGCCGAAGGCCATGCCGTCGAGGATGGCGACGATTTCCGCCGGGCCGAGCGGCTGGCGGTAGGGCCGCTTCTGCGCCAGGGCCTGGAGAACGTCGGAAACGGCGATGATCCGCGCTTCCAGCGGCAACTCGTCGTTCTCGCGGTGGAACGGATAGCCGTGGCCCGAGATGTATTCGTGGTGAAAGGCCGCCCATTGGGCGATGGGGCCGTCACCGAAGACCCGGCGCAGCACCTCGTAGGTGTCGAAGGCATGGCGGGCCATGCGGCGGCGCTCGTCCGCCGACAGGGGGCCCTGCTTTTCCAGCAATTCGTCGGGAATGCGCAGCTTGCCCAGATCGTGCAGCAGCGCCG
>DATJKV010000223.1:0-2992 GCA_035491155.1 Magnetospirillum sp.
CGGTGTACTTGGTCGAGGTGCTCGACGACGAGGACGAGGTCGACGAGCTGGAGGACGTGGTCGAGGTGCTCGACGTGGTGGAGCTCACTGTGCTCATGCGACGTTTCTCCCCGGAAGGGTCGGGCGGAGCGGCGGGGGAGCCGCTCCGCCCTCAGCCTCAAGGACGAGGCCCATTCTGGGCCCGAGGATTAGCCCTTGAGCAGGCTGAGCAGTTCCTGCGGCATCTGGTTGGCCTGGGACAGCGCCGCGATGGCGGCCTGGGCCTTCACGTCGGCCGAGGCCAGCTTGGACTTTTCCGACGCCACGTCGGCATCCATCACCGCCGATTCCGCCGCGCTCAGGTTTTCCGAGGAGGTCGCGATCTGCTGCGAGCGGAAATCGAAGCGCGACATGCTGGCGCCCACCGAAGCGCGGTCGCTCGAGACGCTCGCGATGGCGGTGTCCAGCAGGCCGATGGCCGTCTGAGCGTTGGCCTGGGTATCCACCGAACTGGTGTCGATGGCCAAGGAGGTGGAATCGGCGGCGGCGATCTTGACGTTGATGGTGTCCGAGGTGGAGGTGCCCACCATGAAATCGACGCCGGTGGCATAGACGCCGGTGCCGTCCAGCAAGGACACGCCGTTATAGCGGGTGCTCTGGGCGATGCCGGTGATTTCCGAGCTGAGCTGGGTGTATTCAGAGTTGATGTAGGTGCGCTCGTTGTTGGTGACCGAGCCCGAGTTGGACTGGGTGGCCAGCGACTTCATGCGCTGCAGGATGTCGCTGATGCGGGCCAGGCCGCCGTCGGCGGTCTGCAGGATGGCGGTGCCCTGGGACGCGTTGGTGGAGGCCTGCGTCAGCACGGTGACATCCGACTGGATGCGGGTGCCGATGGCCAGGCCCGAGGCGTCGTCCGACGCCTTGGTGATGCGCGAGCCCGACGCCAGCTTCGAGGTGATCCCCGATTCCGTGCTGGAGTTGAGGTTCAGATAGCGAAGGGCCGAATTGGCGGCCGTGTTGGTGGCGATGACGGGCATGACGGGTCTCCTTCTGATCCAATGCGGTCCCGCATCTTCGGGGGGACCGGGGCCATCGTCGGACGGCCTTCATGCTTGGAACGGAGACGGTGCGCCGATCAGGCGCGAAATTTTCAGCCCTCGGCGAAAATGTGGCGGATGTCGCGCTCAGAACGGCGCAGACGCTCGCGCAGGCCCTGGCGGCCGCGCTTCAGCAGGCTTTCCACCGCCTGCACGGTAGTGCCCAGCACCTGGGCGATCTCGGCGTTGCCCATCTCCTCGAAATAGGCCAGCGTCAGCGCGGCGCGCTGCTGCTCGGGGATGGCCGACATGGCGTCGCCCAGGCGTTCGTACACCTGGCGGCGGTGGATGGTGGACACGCTGTCGGGCTGATCGTCCTCGGGTTCGGCCACGTCCTCGATGTTGGCGCTGGCGGGCATGCGCTTGAGGTCGATGCAGCGATTGAACACCACGCGGTACAGCCAGGTGGAGAAGCGGGCTCGGCCGGGCTGCCAGGAATGCCGGTGGGTCCACGCCTTGACCAGGGCCTCCTGCGCAACGTCTTCGGCGTCGGCGGTGTTGCGCAGCGTCCGCAGCGCCAGGGCGTAGGCACGGTCCACGTGACGGGCGACCAGGATGCGGTAGGCATCAGCGTCGTCGTCCTTCATGCGCGCCAGCAGAAAGTCGTCGTCGGCCTCGCTCAAGGGGGCCTGGGCCGGGAAGCTCTGCAGGGGTGTTTGGGTCATCATGACACCGGTTCCGTCTTGGCCTCGGATCACGGGGCCCCGTTACCGGGGGGGACCCGCTTGTAGCTTTAACGTGGCAAGGGGAATTACCTGGCGCAAAAATATCAAGAAAAATCAGTGCTGTAGCGGTGAAAAATTTGCCTAGCGGTGGAAGTTTTTGCCTAGCCTGGCCGGCAATATTTGCCGGGTTTGGCAAAAAAAGGGGCCGCCATGGGAATGGCGGCCCTTTTCTTCCATATTTTGCCACCCGCTTATTTCCGTGGCGGGCGGAAATCTGCCAGGCGCTTGCGGCCTTCCGGGGACATTTGGGGCAGCGCCTCGGCCAGCACCTCGCCGATGGCGGCGCCGGTGCGTTCGCGGCTGGCACGAAATTCGGCATCGACCTGACGGAACACCTGGATGTCGAAAGGTTCGGCCAGCAGTGCCTGGCGCATGCGTTCCAGATGCTCGCGGGGATGTTCGCGGGGTTCGCTAAGCTCGGCCCTATGGGCGTCCATGGCGGTGCGCAGCAGTGCGGCATCGGCCGGCGGCAGGATTTCCACCATGTCTTCGAGCATCTGGCCGGGACGGTGGGGTGGGGGCTTGGGGCCCTGGGACAGGTGTATCCCGATCACCACGCCGAAAAAGACGTTTGCCGTCAGGGACGCCAGCAGCGCCCAGATGAGTTTCTTGTTCATCGCTGCTCCAGCGGCGAGTAGGTGTGCGCCATGGCGAGCGCTTCGATGGGGGACAATTGCTGGGTTTCGCTCACCACCAGTCGGTCGGCGACCACGAGGCCGAGCATGGCGGCGGCGGCCATGGAGGCGGCGAAGCGCGCCATCCATTCGTTGCCCAGGCCCAGCGCGGCCAGCCAGTGGGGCCGGCGCGGGCGTGATGCGGCGGGAGCGGGGGTGGGAAGGTTGGCCATCACGCCGTTGATCAGCCGGGTCACGGCTGCTCCATCCACCGCGCCGGCGGGATCGTTGGTGCGCATGAAGGCTTCCAGTTGGCGCTCGGCGGCCAGCAAGGCGCGAGCCTCGGCGGACTCGGCCAGCAGGCTAGCCGCGTCTTCGCGCGGACCCGTCGGCCAGTGCGTCAGGTCGGTTCCCCAACGGTCCAGTGCACTGGTGAATTCGTTCAAGCTCACAGCACATCTCCCACTTTCTCCAGACCGCGCCGCGCGAAGAAATCGCGCAACGCGCGCCTGCCCCGAACCAGAAGTGATTCCAACGCGGACAACGAGATGTCCAGGCTGTCGGCGGCTTCCTGCCC
>DATJKV010000224.1:0-3311 GCA_035491155.1 Magnetospirillum sp.
TCATGAACGTTGTGGGCGCGCGGCCGAACTTCATGAAGATCGCACCCATCGTCGATGAAATGAAGAAGACGCCGGGATTAGAAGGCGTTCTGGTGCATACCGGCCAGCATTACGATCCCGCCATGTCGGACGCCTTCTTCGCCGATTTCTCGCTGCCCGCGCCCGACTTTCACCTGGGTGTGGGCAGCGGCAGCCAGGCCGAACAGACCGGGCGGGTGATGATGGCCTACGAGACGGTCGCCACCGAGCACCGGCCCGACTGGCTGGTGGTGGTGGGCGACGTCAATTCGACCATGGCCTGCGCGCTGGCGGCGGCCAAGCTGGGCGTCCCCACCGCCCATCTGGAGGCGGGCTTGCGCAGCAACGACCGCTCCATGCCCGAGGAAATCAACCGCATCGTCACCGACCGGTTGGCCGACTTGCTGTGGACGCCTTCGGCCGATGCCGACGAGAATCTGCGGGCCGAGGGCGTGCCCACCAACCGCATCGACCGTGTCGGCAACATCATGATCGATGCGTTCGAGATGCTGCGCCCGCGCATCCTGGCGCGGCGGGCGGCGCCCGGCTTTGGTCTCAGCCCCGGCTGCTACGGCGTCGTCACCTTGCACCGCCCATCCAACGTGGACGATCGCGCCGCCCTCTCGGGCCTGGTCGAGCGATTGGCGGCGGCGGCGCGCCGGCTGCCGCTGATCTTCCCCATCCATCCCCGCACCCTGGGCCGGCTGCGCGAGTGGGACCTGCTGGCGCCGCTGCAAGCGGCCGAGGTGATCGTCACCCAGCCCCTGGGCTACGTGGATTTCATGAGCCTGGTGTCGGACGCCCGCTTCATCGTCACCGATTCCGGCGGGGTGCAGGAAGAGACCACCTATCTCGGCATCCCCTGCCTAACCATGCGCGAGAACACCGAGCGGCCGGTGACCATTAGCCACGGCACCAACCGTCTGGTCGAGCCGGCGCGCCTGCCCAACGCCATCGACGAGGTGATGAACGGCCGCTGGCCCACTGGGCGGCGCCCCGATCTGTGGGACGGGCGCACCGCCGGGCGCGTGATCGACAGCCTGGCGCGCCACTCGGGCATCCTCGACTGATACCGACCCACGTTGGGTTCACTCATCAGCCGGTATCCAGCCGCCATTGCGGCGGCGGCCAAGCGGGCGGATGCCCGCGCCCGGCTAGGGACAATACAACCGGTCAATTCATTGGCCGGTTGGTATGAAAGGACGACACATGACCGCCATCGACCCCGTGCGCCTGCTTTCGCAGGTCGAGCACCGCATCAAGACGCGCAGTGCCATCGTCGGCGTTATCGGCATGGGCTATGTGGGCCTGCCGCTGGCCCGCATTTTTGCCCGCAAGGGTTTCCAGGTGCGCGGCTTCGACATCGACCCCGACAAGGTCGAAAAGCTGAATGCCGGCCAGTCCTACATCCACCACATTCCCGGCCAGTCCATCGCCGAGCTGGTGGCGACGGGGCATTTCGAGGCCACCACAGACTTCGCGGCCCTGGGCGCGTGCGACGCGGTGCTGATCTGCGTGCCGACGCCGCTGACCCGCCAGCGCCAGCCCGATTTGTCCTACGTGGTGGCGACCACCGAGGCCATCCTACCGCATCTGCGCGCGGGGCACTTGGTCGTGCTGGAATCAACCACCTATCCCGGCACCACCGACGAGATCATGCGCCCCATCCTCGAGCGCTCGGGGCTGGTGTCGGGCCAGGACTTCTTCCTCGGCTTCTCGCCCGAGCGCGAGGACCCCGGCAACACCAGCTTTGAAACCGCCACCATCCCCAAGATCGTCGGCGGCCAGGGTCAGGCGGCATTGCGGCTGGCGTGCCTGCTGTACGACCAGGTGGTGCCGCGCACCATCCCAGTATCGTCCTGCGCCACCGCCGAGGCGGTCAAGCTGACCGAGAACATCTTCCGCTCGGTCAACATCGCTTTGGTCAACGAGCTGAAGGTGGTCTACGAGCGCATGGGCATCGACGTCTGGGAGGTGATCGAGGCCGCCAAATCCAAGCCCTTCGGCTTCATGCCGTTCTACCCCGGCCCCGGCCTGGGCGGCCATTGCATCCCCATCGACCCGTTCTACCTGACCTGGAAGGCCCGCGAATACGACCTGTCCACCCGCTTCATCGAGCTGGCGGGCGAGATCAACACCGCCATGCCCGGCCATGTGGTCGACCGTCTGGCCCTGGCGCTGGACCAGCACTTCCGCAAGTCGCTGAACGGCGCCCGTATCCTGGTGCTGGGCATGGCCTACAAGAAGAACGTGGACGACATCCGCGAAAGCCCGGCCATCCGCATCATCCACATGCTGGAGACCCGGGGCGCGGTGACCTCCTACCACGACCCGCTGGTGCCCGAAATCCACCGCACCCGCGAGCACCCCGAACTGGCCGGCCGCCGCTCGGTGGCGCTCAGTCCCGAAACGCTGGCCGGGTTCGACGCGGCGGTGATCGTCACCGATCACGATGCGGTGGATTACGCCGCCCTGGTCCGCCATTCCAAACTGGTGGTGGACACCCGCAACGCCACCCGCGCGGTGCGCGCCGAGGGGGCGGTGGTGGTGAAGGCGTGACTTTCCCTCGCTAGCGTCATCCCCGCGAAAGCGGGGATGCAGGGGGGCACTATCGGCTTTTCCGCGACCCCTGGACTCCCGCTTTCGCGGGAGTGACGCCTTTTCGAGAAGAAAGGATATTGCGGAACAGCTCGATCTGCCCGCGCGTGGTCTCGTCCCACGAGAATTGTTCGGCATAGGCCCGCGTCGCCGCACGCGCCGGCGGGTCGGCCAGTAGGCGGGCGATGGCGGCGGCGAGGGACGGGGCGTCGAGAGGCGAGAACAGGCGCCCCGCCTCGGGTGCGGTCACCGCCTCGGCGGTGCCCCACACGTCGCTGGCCACCACCGGGGTGCCGCAGGCCATGGCTTCCAGCAGCACATTGGCCCAGCCCTCGCGGTCCGAGGCCAGCAACAGGGCGTCGGCGGCGCTGTAGAGCGACGGCAGACGCTGCTGCTCCACCTGCCCGAGGAACCGCACCCGATTGTCCACGCCCAATGTGCGCGCCAGGGCGGCCAGCGCCTCGCCCTCGGGGCCCGAGCCGGCGATCAACAGGGTCACCCCGGGCAGGCGGGACAGGGCGTCGATGGCGATGTGATGGCCCTTGCGCGGGATCAGCCAGCCCACCGACAGCAGCACCGGCCCCGCCAGCCCCATCTCGGCACGGATTTGGCCGCGGTCCTGGGGGGTGAAGAGGGAGAGGTCAACGCCGTTGCGCAGCACCGTCACCTTGTCCCGCGGAATCCCCAGGCGGACC
>DATJKV010000225.1:0-3725 GCA_035491155.1 Magnetospirillum sp.
GGTGTCGCCGCCAGTTGCAGCCGTAAACACGCCATTGAGCGCCAGGCGCAGGTTGGTGACGCCCAGCTCCGCCAGTTCCAGCCGGGTCCGCTCCGCCTCGCGCAGGGCGGAGGTTTCGGGCCGGCTGACCAGCACCACCGAGGTCATCGCCGGGTCGGACAGCTGGGCGACGGTGGCGGCGTAGAGCGCCTTCTGCTTCTCCAGGCCGGCCAGCGGCCCCAGGCACGAAGCGCCGCCGGTCGACGAGGCAATGAATTCGGTCCAGGCCGAGGGCAGCGTCAGCAGGCGCAGGGTGTGGCCGGTCGGTGCGGTGTCGAAGATGACGTGGTCGAACTCGGCCGTGGTCGCCGGATCGCCCAGCAGCTTGGCGAACTCGTCGAAGGCGGCGATCTCCACCGTGCAGGCGCCGGAGAACTGTTCCTCCATGCTGGCGATGGCGGCCGGCGGCAGGATGCCGCGATAGGGGCCGACCATGCGCTCGCGGTAGTCGCGCGCCGCTGCCTCGGGATCGATGTTGAGCGCGAACAGGTTGGGCGCGCCGGTGACCGCCGTCGGCCGCTGCGACAGGCCCGTGCCCAGCACCTCGTCCAGGTTCGAAGCCGGGTCGGTGCTGACGATCAGCACCCGCTTGCCGGCCTCGGCTAGCCTCAAGCCCGTGGCGCAGGACAGCGACGTCTTGCCGACGCCGCCCTTGCCGGTGAAGAAGGCGTAGCGGGTGGCGATCGACGGCAGGCCCATGACGGCCTCCTCAGCAGCAGGATGAGCCAGAGCAGCAGGAACCGCCGGCCTTGACGGTGATTTTCGCCTTGGCCGCGCCAAGGCCCAGCTTGGCCGCCAACTGGTCGCGGGTGAGGTAGATGCCGGTCGAGACGATGGCGCCGTCGATGGCGATGATCGGCAGGCGATCGGCGCCGGCTTCCAGTTCCTTGATCACAGCTGGGTTAGAGGCAAAAGCCCCAGGCTCGGTGCCCAGATTGTAGCGCTGGACCGCGACGCCCTGTTCGGCCACCCATTTCAGGTCGGCGGCGAAGGCGACCAGGGCCGGATCGACCTCGGGGCCACACACGCCGGTCGAGCAGCACATGGCGGGGTCGTAGACTTCGAGCTTTTTCATGGTGTCCTCCTACGCTTTGGCCTCGTACCAGCCCTTGCTGGCGTTGACGATGCGGACTACCGACAGCATCACCGGCACCTCGATCAGCACGCCGACCACGGTGGCCAGCGCGGCACCCGACTGGAAGCCGAACAGGCTGATGGCGGCGGCGACGGCCAGTTCAAAGAAGTTGCTGGCGCCAATCAGCGCCGACGGGCCGGCAACGCAATGGGCGACACCCAGCTTCTTGTTGAGCAGGTAGGCGAGGCCCGAGTTGAAGTAGACCTGGATGGTGATCGGCACCGCCAGCAGCAGGATCACCAGCGGCTGGGCGATGATCTGCTCGCCTTGGAAGCCGAACAGCAGCACCAGGGTAGTCAGCAGAGCCACCAGCGACAGCGGACCCAACTTAGCCAGCAGGTTGGGCAACGCCTGGGGCCCGCGGGCCAAGAGCACTTTGCGCCACACCTGTGACACCGCCACCGGCACCACGATGTAGAGCACCACCGACAGCAACAGGGTGTCCCACGGCACGGTGATGGACGACAGGCCCAGCAGCAGGCCGACAATGGGGGCGAACGCGACCACCATGATGCTGTCGTTGAGCGCCACCTGGGAGAGCGTGAAGTGCGGTTCGCCGTTGGTCAGGTTGGACCACACGAACACCATGGCGGTGCAGGGGGCGGCGGCCAGCAGGATCAGACCGGCAATGTAGCTGTCGATCTGGTCGGGTGGCAGCAGCGGGCGGAACAAGGTGGAGACGAACACCCAACCCAACAGCGCCATGGAGAACGGCTTGACCGCCCAGTTGATGAACAGGGTGACGCCGATGCCCCGCCAGTGCTCCTTGACCTGATGCAATGCGCCGAAATCAATTTTCAGCAACATGGGGATGATCATCAGCCAGATCAGCACCGCCACCGGTAGGTTAACCTGGGCCACCTCCATGTGGCCGATGGCGTGGAACGGCGCAGGGGCGAAATGCCCGAGTGCGACGCCGGCGACGATGCACAGCGCCACCCACAAGGTCAGGAAGCGCTCGAAGAATCCCATGGGAGCCTTGGCCGCAGCCTTGGCGGCCACTTCACACTGGGCTGACATCTCAGACCTCCCCGGCCCGCTCCGGGCCAACCTCGATCAGCTTCTTCACCTTGGCCTCGATCATGCCGTAGACCTCGCGGAAGACGGCCAGGCGCTCCTCATGGGTGCCTTGGGCGTCGGCGGGGTCGGGAAAGCCGACATGCAACTTGCGCGGCGCTCCCGGCCAGATCGGGCAAACTTCGCCGGCGGCGTTGTCGCAGACGGTGATGACCAGGTCCATCTTGGGCGCGTCGGCCAGGGCGTACTCGTCCCACGACTTGGAGCGCAGGCCTTCAACCGAATGGCCCTTTTCCTTGAGGATCTCGATGGAGAACGGGTTGACCTTGCCGGTCGGCTTGCTGCCGGCGCTGTACGCCTTCCACTTGCCCTGCCCAAGATCGTTGATCAGGCATTCGGCCAGGACCGAGCGGGCGCTGTTGCCGGTGCAGAGGACGAGAACGTTGATGGGCTTGTCAGCCATGGTCGTTTCCTTGGATCAGGCGGTGGTCTTGCCGATGTCGTCGAGGCGCTTCTGCAGCGAGAGCCTGTCGAGCGAGCGGATCGGCAGGGCGGCGAAGATGTTGATACGGGTGGCGAGCATGCGCATCACCTCGCCGCAAAAGGCGGACTTCTCGATCTCGGAGCCCTTGAAGCCGGCCGGGTCGGGCACGCCCCAATGGGCGGTCATGGGCTGGCCGGGCCAAACCGGGCAGACCTCGCCGGCGGCGTTGTCGCAGACGGTGAAGACGAAATCCAACTCGGGCCCATCGGGATGGGCGAACCCGTCCCAGGACTTCGAACGCAAGCCCTCGATCGGGTAGTTGGTCTTCTTCAGCAGGGCCAGCACGGTCGGATCGACATGGCCCTTGGGGTGGCTGCCGGCGCTGAAGGCGCGGAACTTGCCGCTCAAATCCCGGTTCAGGATGGCCTCGGCCATGATGCTGCGCGCCGAGTTGCCGGTGCACAGGAACAGGACGTTGTAGGACTTCTCGCTCATGATGGTCCCCCGCAGCAGGTGGATGCCTCGTGAGCTTGAGCATTCGGACCGAGCGCAGCACGTCCCTGGTCGCAGAGCACCTGAAGGGGCACCGCATTCACCAGCGCCAGCACGCGACGGTCCTCGGCCGTGGTCGGGTCGTTCACCAGGGAATTGCGGACCAGGGCAAGGAACTGCTGGGCGTACGGATTCAGTTCGCGCTCGGCGAGCCGGTAATACACCCACTTGCCGTCCCGGCGCTGCTGGAGCAGCCCGGCGGTCTTAAGCCCCGCCAGGTGTTTGGAGATGGTCGCGGGAGCCAGATCGAGCACGGTGGTGATCTGGCAGACGCAGAGTTCTCCGCCCTCAAGCAGTTTCAGGATGCGGGCCCGGCTGGGGTCGGCGACGGCTTTGGCGACGGTTTCGAAGGTCTCAAGCATGAGGGGACACTATGATCGATTCGCTGTATAGCAAAATGATACATTTGTGACCGGATTCGTGCAATACGCCTACTGGAGAAACAGCCACGCAGCATCAATTCCGGCACCGCAGATCGCGCCCACGCCCATTTGCAAC
>DATJKV010000226.1:0-14408 GCA_035491155.1 Magnetospirillum sp.
TTGTTGCAGCGTCGATGGACGTGGCCGGCCCCAATAGTCCTTCAACAGGGCGTTGACGATCAGCCCGGGCCCGATGGCCAGGCTGAGGACCACGTAGGCGGCGACGCGCCGGGTAATCCCCAGCAGCGGCCGCCGCAACGCCTCGCCGGCCAGCCACAGCAGAGTGGTCGCCGCCGGGATGGCGAACAGATAGGCCGGCATGCTGCGCCGCACCCACTCGTGGAAAGGCGCCACCCGGGCGGGAAAGGTATGGCTCACCGGGTTGTAGAACCACGACGATACCGTCAGGTCGATCTGCGGGAACACCATCAGCGGCGCCATGGCCGCCAGGGCCCACAGCCATGGATGCCGTTCCATCGACGTCCATAGGCGCTTGGCCGGATTCATGCGGGCCAGGGTCATGTTCAATAGCCCTTGAAGCCGGTCAGGCGCCAGATGACCACGTGGCGCGCATGGGCATGATGCAGCGGTACCACCACATCCTCCAGCTTTTCCACCGTGGTGAAGCGGCTGCCGATCGCGTCGTCCAGGTCATCCCGCTCGGTGACGTAGATCCAGGTTTCCTGCCCAGGCTCAAGTCGGGTGGTCTGGTCGTAATGGTCGTGGATCTGGCCGCCGGGATTCCACTTCACCGCGTCGAACGGATGCGGGTGAACATAATAGATCAGCGTCGCCATCACCTTGCGCTCGTCCGCCAGCAGGCGGGCGCCGGGATGGGCGGCGAGCACCGCCGAGACGCGGTCGCCGACGGTTTCCCAGCCCTTGATGCGCTTTTCCGGGTCGAAGCTGAAATCCACCACCCGGCGGGCGCCGTCCAGCGAATACATGCCGCCCATGATCGCCAGGTGCAGCGCCAGCGACACCTTGAGCAGCGCCGGCTTCTTTTCGGCCAGCCACCAGGTGGCCAGCAGGGTGGCGGTGACGAAGGCGGGGGCGGTCCAGTTGGCGTTGGCGCGCGACAGGAAGCTTTCCACCGTCATCACCGCCAGCACCGGCAGGGTGAAGGCGGTCAGCATCTTGACGCGTGACGGCGCGCCCTTGCGGCAGGCGGCCACCAGCGCCAGCACCAGGGCCACCATCAGGATGGGGCCGAACACGCCGAACTGGCCGACCACGAATTCGGCCAGCTTGTCCGGGTTGAACAGGCTGCCCTTCAGGTTGGCATTGTCCTTGGTGTGGACATAGGAGACGAAGCCGTTGGCGGCGTTCCAGGCGAGGTTCGGCAGGTAGATCAGCACGCCTAGGCCGATGCCCAGCCACAATCCCGGCATCCGGGCGAGCGGGCGCGCTTCGCGGTCCCAGGCCAGCCACAGGAACAGGCAGCCCAGGAAGAAGACCATGGCGTACTTGGACAGCAGGCCCAGGCCCAGCGCCACGCCGAAGGCCATCCACCAGCGATTGAAACCCGGTCCCTTGCGCGGCGCCTCCACCACGGCCAGCAAAGCGGCGGCCCAGAAGAACAGCAGGAACGGGTCGGTGGTGATCATCAGCGAGGACAGCGACACCGCCGGCATGGTCATCCACGCCACGCCCGCCCAGGCGCCGATGGTGCGGCCGAACAGGGCGCGGCCCAGCAGCAGGACCAGCAGCGCGGTGCCCGTCTGCGCCAGCATGGACCCCAGCTTGACCGCCCCCGAGCCTTCGCCGAACAGGGCGGTGGTGGCGGCGATGGCCCAGGCCACCATGGGCGGTTTGGAGTAGTAGCCCAGCTGGATGTGCTGCGCCCAGGCCCAGTACTGCGCCTCGTCAAAGGACAGGTTGGGCGCGGCGAATGCCAGCAGGCCGGCACGAAGAAGGGCGATGGCGGCGATCAGCCCGAGGGCGAGACCGGTGGCGCGGCGGGAATTGAGACCAAGCTCGGACATGGCCGAGGGATTATCACTCCCCTTTTAGGAAGGCAACAAGACCGGATGCGAATGGCGATGGCCGGGACTTGCCCGGCCATGGCGTTAGGCGCGGCGGATGCTTACTTGCCCGTGTCCTTCTGGTCGACGAACAGCACGTTCACTTCAACCGCGTTGGCGTCGGGGCGTTCCAGGATGATGCGGAAGCCGGCGGTGCCGCCGGGGTCCAGCGCGGTGACCGGCGGCTGGGACAGCTTTTCCTGCACCACCTGCTTGTCACGGTCCAGCAGCACCAGCTTCATGGTGGGCACCGGGCGTTCGCGGTCCGAGATGTTGGCGATGATGCCGCGCACGATCAGCACTTCGGTGTCGTTCTGGACGAAGCGCTCGGGCGTGCCGGCGTTGCGCAGTTCCAGGCCGGCGCCGATGCGCTCGCGCCGAAGGCCCAAATTGC
Organism: Magnetospirillum sp.; assembly: GCA_035491155.1. Classification (GTDB taxonomy): domain Bacteria; phylum Pseudomonadota; class Alphaproteobacteria; order Rhodospirillales; family Magnetospirillaceae; genus Magnetospirillum. The sequence continues at coordinate 2,299 of DATJKV010000226.1, forward strand.
TCAGGATTTCATGGGCGGCAGGCCACACATCCACCAGCTTGTCCTGGAAGTACACCGCGCCGCCGGCGCCGGCGCCCAGCAGCAACAGGATCAGCAGGGCCCACAGGGCGCCGGTGCCCTTGCGGGTCTGCGACGTATGGGTGAACACCTCGGGAATAGGCTCGGGCGCGCCGTCCAAATCGATGTCGCCGCCGGCCGCCGGCCTGTCGAACCCGGCCTTGGGGCCGAAATCGGGAATCGGCGGCTCGTCCAGGTCCAAATCCAGATTGGCGCTGGCGCGGGTGGCGGCCGCGGGGCGCTCCGGTTCGTCGAAGCGGGGCTCCGGCTCGGGCGCGGCGAAGCTGGGGCGAGGCTCGGGCGCCGACGGAGGCGGCGGGAACGAACTCTCGTCAAGCGCGAAGTCATTCGCGCTCGCGGCGGGCGCCTGGAACCATTTATGTCCGCATTTCGCGCATTTCAGCGTCCTGCCCTTGGGGGCCAACGCCTTATCCGGAACGGAGAAATTGGTCGCGCAGTTTGGGCAGCTGATCAGCATGGGACGGGACAACCTGCCGGGACGAACTTCCTTATAGGACTATCCCAAAACCAACACAAGCGCGCGCTGGACGAAGGGCGAGGCCCCGTGTCATCCTTCGCGCGCTCGGGAGAAGCTAAAGTGCGGCATCGCCCTCGTGGGGAACATATTATCCGATTCGACGGGGTCGGACTGCGCTATGGCCTGGGACCTGAAGTCCTCCAGGACATTACGTTCGCCTTGCCGTCGGGATCGTTTCACTTTCTGACCGGCCCCTCGGGCGCGGGCAAGTCCTCGCTGCTGCGCCTGATGTACTTGGGAATGCGGCCCACGCGCGGCCGCGTGGTGCTGTTCGACAAGGACATCGCCCTGACCAAGCGCTACGAACTGCCGGCGCTCAGGCGCCGCGTCGGCGTGGTGTTCCAGGACTTCCGCCTGCTCGACCACCTCTCGGCGCTGGATAACGTGGCGCTGCCGCTGCGTGTCCGCGGGGTCAAGGAATCGGAAGTGCAAAAGCACGTTCCCGAACTGCTGGGCTGGGTCGGGCTGTCGGAATTTCTGCATTTCAAGCCGCCGACCCTGTCGGGCGGCCAGAAACAGCGTGTCGCCATTGCCCGCGCAGTCATCGGCCGTCCCGATCTGTTGCTGGCCGACGAGCCCACGGGCAACGTGGACGACCACATCGCCATGCGCCTGCTCTATCTGTTCGAAGAGCTCAATAAGCTGGGCACCACCATCGTCATCGCCACCCACAACGAAAGCCTGGTGCAGCGTTTCGCCCATCATTCCCGCCTGCACATCGAACACGGCACCGTGCAGAGGATCGAGACGTGCTGAACCGCCGCTCGGACCTACCGCTGAAGGGTGATGCCACCAGCCGCTTCCTGCCCTGGCTGGTGGCACTGATGGTGTACCTGTCTGCGGTGGCGGTGGCCGGCACCTTCGTGCTGGCCGGTCTGGTCAGCCGTTGGGACCACGACGTGGCCGGCACACTGACCGTGCAGGTGGCGCCGGTGCCGGGCGATGCCGGCGAAATGCTGACTGACGAGCGGGTGCGCCAGGCCCTGGACCTGCTGCGCCGCACCCCCGGCGTCGAGGCGGCCCGCGCGCTGGACAAGCAGCAGCTGGTCGCGCTGATGGAGCCGTGGCTGGGCAGCGCCGAGGTGGTGCGCGACCTGCCGCTGCCGCGCCTGATCGACGTGTCGGTCAACCCCGACGCCCGCATCGACCTGGGCGATCTGGCCGAGCGGCTGTCGAATACCGTGCCGGGGGTCAGCCTGGACGACCACCGGGTCTGGCTGTCGCGCCTGATCAACCTGTCGCTCACCACCCAATGGGTCGCCATCGGCATCGTCGTGCTGATCGGCTTCGTCACCTCGGCCACGGTGGTCTACGCCACCCGTACCGGCATGGCGGTAAACAAGGGTGTCATCGAGGTGCTGCACCTGATCGGCGCCCATGACGACTATATTGCCCGCCAGTTCGCCGACCGCGCCTTCAGCCTGGGCTTCTCGGGCGGGCTGATCGGCATAGCACTGGCGGTTCCCACCCTGGGTGTCATCGGTTGGGCGGCGCGCCGGGTCGAGGGCGGTTTTCTGCCGTCGCTGTCGCTGCCCATATTCGGCTGGGTGGTCATCGCCTTATTGCCACTGGCGGCCGCCGCGCTTGCCATGTATACCGCCCGCCTCACCGTGCACGGAACCCTGGCCCGTATGCCATGACCGAAAAGCATCCCGCCCAGCGCTCCCAATTGCGGCTGGCGCTCAAGGCCGGCGGGTTTGTTGTGGGCAGTCTGTTGGGTTTGACCTTGGCATGGTCGCTGGGCTTCCTGTGGTTCGTCGCCACCCTGCCCGCCAAGGTCGCCGACGAGACCACCCACACCGACGCCATCGTGGTACTGACCGGCGGCAGCGAGCGCCTTGCCACCGGCGTGGCGCTGTTGGAAAGCGGCTTGGCTGACCGTCTGTTCATTTCGGGCGTTCATCGCGGCGTCGAGCTGCCCGAGATCTTCAAGGCCGCACGCACCCGCCATCCCGAGCCCATCGGCGCCATCGTGCTGGGCTACGCCGCCGACGACACCGTGGGCAACGCCGCCGAGACCGCCCAATGGATGGCGCGCGAGCACGTGGGCAGCGTGCGCCTGGTCACCGGCGCTTACCACATGCCGCGTAGCCTGATGGAGTTCCGCCACGCCATGCCCGGCGCGGTCATTGTTCCCCATCCGGTATTTCCCGACGCCGTGAAAAGTGCTGAATGGTGGCGTTGGCCCGGTACTGCGGCCTTGCTTGCCACCGAATATTCGAAGTATCTGGCAGCGGAAATCCGCCATTGGTTCCTGCCGAGAAAGCCCAGCCCGTGACAGCCCTCCGCTCCGTCATTTTCGTCGTTCTGCTCAATCTGTGGACCATCGGAGTCGGCATCCTTTACCTGCCGCTGCTGCTCGCCCCGTCGGCGGTGGTCGTGGTCGCGGCCAAGTTCTGGCTGCGCGGCGCCATGGTACTGCTCAAGCTGATCTGCGGCTTGTCCTACCAGGTGCGGGGCGAGGTGCCCCGGGGTGCCGCCCTGGTCGCCTCCAAGCACCAATCCACCCTGGAAACCTTCGCCCTTCGCCTGCTCCTCGACGACCCGGCGTTCATCCTGAAACGCGAACTGCTGCGCATCCCGTTCTTCGGCTGGTACCTGGGCAAGAGCGGCGTGGTCGCCATCGACCGCTCGGCCGGCATGAAGGCGCTGAAGGAAATGGTCAAGGGTGCCGAGGCGGCAACCCGCCAGGGCCGCCAGGTGCTGATCTTCCCCGAGGGCCATCGCCAGGAGGTGGGCGCCGAGCCCAGCTACCATACCGGCGTGGCCATGCTGTATGCCGGCCTGAATGTGCCGTGCGTGCCGGTGGCGCTGAACTCCGGCCTGTTCTGGGGGCGCGGCAGCCTGGCCAAGCGCCATGGCGTCGCTACCCTCGAGTTCCTGCCCGCCATTCCGCCGGGTCTGGACCGCAAGGCGTTCATGGCCCAATTGCAGGATTCTATCGAAGCCGCCTCGGCCCGCCTGGCCGACGAGGCGCGCGGCCGCTGGGCGCATTTGCCTCGCTGAACGGCGCTTTGCCGGGCGGGGAATCCTCCTTCTTGTGGATAAGTTTGTGGAATCCCATCGGGTGGATTCCCGGTCCCATCTGTGGATAACATGGGATAAGTGGCTGTGCGCCTGCCGAATCAAGCACTTGGCTTGTGGAAACAAAATAAGAACTGTTCGCCTTGACGCCGGTGCCGGCCCCAGCCTAGACTTCGCCTCCATCCGGCGCTAAGCCAGGGTTTCTATGGCTTTCGGCAGGGGTGGGCAGGGGTGGCGGCCGTGCAGGCGGCGTGACGGAGGAACCGCGATGACTCAGGTGGCTTCTATTTCCCAGCAAATCTGGGACATGAAGTACCGGCTGAAGGCTGCCGACGGCGAGCCTGTGGACAAAACCATCGAGGATTCCTGGCGCCGTGTCGCCCAATCGCTGGCCTCGGTGGAGGCCGACCCCGCCCTGTGGTCCGAGCGTTTCCTCGACGCCATGCTCGATTTCAAGGTGCTGCCGGCCGGCCGCATCCTGTCGGGCGCCGGCACCGAGCGCCGCGTCACCCTGTTCAACTGCTTCGTCATGGGCGACATCCCCGATGACATGGCCGGCATCTTCGAGCACCTGAAGCAGGCCGCACTGACCATGCAGCAGGGCGGCGGCATCGGCTACGACTTCTCCACCATCCGCCCCAAGGGCGCGCCGGTGAAGGGCGTGGGCGCCGACGCCTCGGGCCCGCTGTCGTTCATGGATGTGTGGGACGCCATGTGCAAGACCATCATGAGCGCCGGGTCGCGCCGCGGCGCCATGATGGCCACCATGCGCTGCGACCATCCCGACATCGAGGCCTTCATCGACGCCAAGCGCGAGCCCGGTCGCCTGCGCATGTTCAACCTTTCGGTCCTGGTGACCGACCCCTTCATGCAGGCAGTCAAGGAGGATGCCGACTGGGAGTTGGTGTTCGACGGCACCGTCTACCGCTGCCTGCGCGCCCGCGAGTTGTGGGACAAGATCATGCGGGCCACCTATGCCTATGCCGAGCCCGGCGTGATCTTCATCGACCGCATCAATCGGCTGAACAATCTCTGGTATTGCGAAACCATCCACGCGACCAATCCCTGCGGCGAGCAGCCGCTGCCGCCCTATGGCGTCTGCCTGCTGGGCTCGGTCAATCTGGCGCGGCTGGTGGTGGACCCGTTCGAGAAGGATGCCCGCCTTGACCTGGATGGGCTGAAGTCGCTGGTGCGCACCGCCGTGCGCATGATGGACAACGTCATCGACGTGTCCCGCTTCCCGTTGCCCGAGCACGAGGCCGAGGCCAAGTCCAAGCGCCGCATCGGTCTGGGCATCACCGGCCTGGCCGACGCGCTGATCCTGTGCGGCGCCCGCTACGGCGGACGCGAGGCGGTGCGGCTGACCGAAGCCTGGATGGCGGCGGTGCGGCGCGAGGCCTATCTCGCCTCGGTGGACCTGGCCAAGGAAAAGGGGCCGTTCCCGCTGTTCGACAAGGACCCGTACCTGGCCGGCGAGAACATCCAGGACCTGGACGAGGACGTGCGCGCCGCCATCGCCGAGCACGGCATCCGCAACGCGCTGCTCACCTCCATCGCGCCCACCGGCACCATCTCGCTGTTCGCCGACAACGTGTCGTCGGGGCTGGAGCCGGTGTTCAGCTTCACCTACACCCGCCAGGTGCTACAGCGCGACGGCTCGCGCCGCGAGGAGGAGGTGAGCGACTACGCCTACCGCCTGTTCCGCCGCGCCAAGGGCGAGCACGCGCCGCTGCCGCCGCAATTCGTCGACGCCCAGCGCCTCAGCCCCGACGACCATGTGATCATGCAGGCGGCGGTGCAGAAATACGTGGATTCCTCCATCTCGAAGACCATCAACGTGCCGGAAAGCATCGGCTTCGAGGCCTTCCGCGACGTCTACGAGAAGGCCTACGAGCTGGGCTGCAAGGGCTGCACCACCTATCGCCCCAACGACATCACCGGCAGCGTGCTGGAGGTGAAGAAGGACGAAGCCAAGGCCGCCGAGCCAGAATTGCCGCTGGAGAAGCCGCAGGTCCGCCCCGAGGATTACCTGGAGGCCGGTGCTGTGGTCCATCTGACCCGCCCGCTCGACCGGCCCGAGGCGCTGCCCGGCAACACCTTCAAGGTGCGCTGGCCCGACAGCGACCACGCCATGTACATCACCATCAACGACATCATCCAGGACGGCCGCCGCCGCCCGTTCGAGGTGTTCATCAACTCCAAGAACATGGAGCACTTCGCCTGGACGGTGGGCCTGACCCGCATGATCTCGGCGGTGTTCCGCCGCGGTGGCGATGTGGCCTTCGTGGTCGAGGAGCTCAAGGCGGTGTTCGATCCGCGTGGCGGCCAGTGGATGGGCGGCCGCTATGTGCCGTCGCTGCTGGCGGCCATCGGCGATGTCATCGAACGCCACATGATCGACATCGGGTTCCTGCCCGACCCCCGCACCGAACACGGGCCGGTCGAGGAGAAGAAGGCGGTGGGCGAGACCGGCTCACGGCTGCGCCACTGCCCCAAATGCGGCCAGCCGTCCCTGCTGCGCTCGGAAGGCTGCGACAGTTGCATGTCGTGCGGATATTCCAAGTGCGGGTGAGCGGCTGAGACTTGGTGGTTGCTGCCCGAGGTGTCGTTTTACGCATAAGTCGAGAATGACGCACCATAAAACGAGAATGGACACACCATAAAACGAGAATTTGTGGTGAAGCGAAAGGGGCCGAAATGGCCCCTTTCTTGTTTCTGGGCATGGCCAAGCGGGAGCTAAGGCTGCCCCGCCCCCTCGATCCGGGCAAAGTCCTCCAAAGCCGCAGCTACGGTCGGGTCGGTGTAGAAAATGTTTCTCTGAAACCCGCAGGCTTCCGCGATGGCGCGCTTATTGGGGCGCCCACTAGGCATTCGCGGCAATAAAATGCCCTGGCTTTTGATTTTTGCGAGGTAGCGGGTGAGAGACGCGAGGTCATCACGTTTTTCAATCAGGGCCCGGTGGCGGTCTTCAGCATCAAAAGATTCGAGTAGGGTCAAACACTTCTTCTCGTAAAACACACTGCGATCGATACCGGCAGCTTTCGCTATCGCAACTTTGTTGGGCAGTCCAGCTCGACGGGGCAATAAGGCCCCTGTCTCTCGAAGGGCGCCAAAATAGTTTTCGAGCATTTCCCGCGAATTGGGCCGCTGTGATGGCTTTTCCGGGCGAGCTAAAATATTTGCCCCTATAACTCCCTCATCCTCGCGCCGAATGAAAAGTTGTTTGCTATCGCGGCCGATTCGTTCGGCGGCGATAGTCTTGATCCCTGTCGCCGCGCATAACCCGAGTATGCGCCTGATCCCCACGGCATGACGCTTGGCCACCTCGTTGGCAGACATGTATTTCTCGCCAAAGGCGGTACAAGATTGCTCGGTGATGCGCAGCCTGGCAGTGCCGGGCAAGGATTCCAAGAACCCTTGATCGACGAGAGATGCCACAACGATGTCATCGCACTGTAACAGATCTGCCACTTCTGCGACCGAGCGAGACGATTGAAACATTGCGCTCCGGCTATTCATTTGAAACCTCCGGACCTGCTCAAGGTCGAGGAGTATCCCGTCCATTCTGTCCCCGCTCCGCCCCAAGCAGTGCATGTCACCTTGGAGGAAAGCCACGACAAGGTCCCGCTTCGCCTCGGGTGATAGAAAGTGGAGGGTTTTAAGGGCGGTCCCGAGGTCAATGGACGGGGCCGGAGCATTCGAGCAGGACTCTGCCGAAGGGCTGCAATTTGCGACCCCCAAGCACCGATCGTTGAACGAGCGCAGGTCAGCTTCGTGGAACGACTTCCGGGTTTTCCCAATATGGCGAACCTCGAAGTGCCCGGACTCCCGCAGCGCTATCAGAACACTGACCGGAATTCCAAGGTAGGCTGCAGCCGCGCGAATGCCGAATGACTTCCCATCCGCCCGGCGTGGGGCCGATACGGACCCTGCGACCCCAACGTACCTTCTCGATTGCGCGCCATCGATTTGAGCCATCGAGACCAACCCCTCGCGGACCCATCGCTTGGCCGTCGAGGGCATGATTCCCAGATTCTTAGCCAAATGGGTGATCGATTGGGGTCGTCGCCCTTCCGTCGATATGCTGCGGAGAAGCCTGCGGTCAACATACCCATCGGTCCATTCATCGACACCGAATTCGACGAATGCCTTTCGAAGGAACTCGAGCTCATGCGGTGGGAAACCACGTTTGAAGAGGCCCTCGTAAAGACTCCCGAAGGCTTTACGGAAGTTAAGAGCGGTGCTCTGGTTTTGCTGGGTTGCGGCGGCGCCGGTTTCCCTCAGGAGAGCACGAAGCCCCTCTGGCCATCGAGTTAACGTGCTGGCCGCGTGGCCTACCGCCAGTTCGAGGGCGTTGACGTTCATCCCGAGGTTTTCCAGCTTCTGACCGCCCAGGCTGGCGATCGTCGACAACAGTGCGCGTAGGGACATGGCCGCCAAATCAGCCATTGGCAAAGCGCCTGCGCGAACATGGCCTATCGCTGCCGCGCGGTCGAAAGATGCGCACCAAATCAGCTTAATGCCTCAATGAAATCAATGCCTTGCCACTAATCTGCGGGCGAACCCCGCTGATAGGTATTGACGTGGGCAGCGTGCTGGGTGTTTAGTGAACGCGTTCAGTTAACGTGTTCACGATACGCTGGAGCGCCAACCGTGCCAAGAGCCCCCCATAGTGAAGAGCAGCGCGACATCGTCCGCCGCCGGATTCTCGAAGCGGCGCAGGAGCTGTTCGACACAGCTGGAATTGACGCCGTATCCATGCGCGCTCTTGGGGCGCGGGTGGGGCTGACCGCTTCCGCGCTGTATGCCTATTTCCCCGCCAAGATCGACCTGCTGCGCGCGCTCTGGTGGGACGGGCTGGATGATCTGCATGCGAGGATGCTCCGCCTGTCCCAAAGCGAGCCCGATCCCATCGCGGCGATCCGGGGACTGGGGCTGGCCTATGTGGATTTCGGCCTGGAAAATCCAGCCCGCTTCCGCGTGCTGTTCATGGCGGACCAGGGGGCGTTCGCGGAAGAGCTGAGAGCCGCCGGCATCTATCACGATTCCTACCGCCTGTTCCGCGAGCGGGTGTCCGAGGCCATCGACCAAGGACGGCTGCGGCCCAGCGACCCCGATCTGTGCGCCCAGGCCCTGTGGGCTGGCGTCCACGGGGCGGTCAACCTAATCAACTCCGCGGCCAGCTTTCCTTTCGTGTCGCCCGCGCTTCTTGCGGCGACCACTCTCGACGCGTTGCTGGCGGGACTGACTCTGAAGGAGTGAGCCATGACGAACCTTCGCCGCCTTTTTGTCGCTTCCACGTTAGCCGTTGCCGGTTGCGCGCTGCTGACCGGATGCGACGGCGAGGATGCCGGGCCCAAGGCCGAAGTCAGGCCGGTGCGCACCGTCGTCGCCCGCAGCGAGGCATGGAGCGAACTTCCCTCCCAGGTGGGGGAAATCCGCTCGCACGCCGAAAGCGATCTTGGGTTCAAGATCGCCGGCAGGGTGATTGAACGCAGGGTCGATCTGGGCGCCGTCGTCCACAAGGGGGACATTCTCGCGCGCCTGGATGAACAGGACGAGCGCAACCAACGGACTGCTGCTCATGCCGACCTGGCCTCTGCCCAGGCCAGCCTGGTTCAGGCGGACGCCGACGAACGTCGCCAGTCACAACTGTTGTCTAGCGGGTGGACGACTCAGTCCAAATACGATGCGGCGCTGAAGGCGCGCGACGCCGCCCGCGCCTCCGTTCGCGCCGCCGAGGCCAAGCTCCGTTTGGCGGAGGATCAGCTTGCCTATGCCGTGCTGCGCGCGCCAGAGGACGGCGCCATTGCCGCCATCGGTGTCGAGGCCGGCCAAGTGGTGGCCGCCGGGCAGATGGTCGTGCGCCTGGCGGACCTGAAGCGCAAGGATGCCGTGTTCACGCTCGCGGAAACCGGCGTGCTGCGCCTGCCTCGGGATGTCGATGTCGAGGTCCGTCTGCTGGATGCGCCGCAGGTTACTGCCAGCGGAAAGATCGAGCAGATCGCCCCCAACTCCGATCCGGTCACGCGCACCTATACGGTCAAGGTCGGATTGTCGAATCCGCCCGAAACCATGCGTCTGGGCATGAGCGTGGTCGGCCGCGTGCGGCTGGAGGGGACGAAAGTGATGTCGCTGCCCGCTTCTGCGCTGTTCGAGAAGGACGGCGAGCCGGCGCTATGGGTTGTCGATCCAAAGAGCGAAACGGTCGATCTCACCAAGGTAGTGCTGACCCGCAACGACCCCGACCGGGTGCTTGTGACGAGCGGACTGACTGAGGGTGCGCTGGTGGTGACCGCCGGGGTCCAACGCCTGTGGCCGGGTCTGAAAGTGCGAATTCTCAACGGTTCCGAGGGTGGGAGGGCGCCATGAAGAGCTTCAACCTCTCCGAATGGGCGCTACGCCACCGATCGCTGGTCGTCTACCTGATGCTCCTGGTGTCGGTGGCGGGAACGCTGTGTTTCACCTCGCTGGGACGCAACGAGGATCCGCCCTTCACCATCAAGACCATGGTGGTGAAGGTCCTGTGGCCGGGAGCCAGTCTGGAGGAAACCGTCAACCAGGTCACCGACCGCATCGAGAAGAAGCTGGAGGAAACGCCTTCGCTGGACTACCTGAAGAGCTACACCAGTGCCGGCGAGTCGGTGATTTTCGTCTACCTTAAGGACACGACGTCGCCGTCCCAGGTCGCCGACATCTGGTACCAGGTGCGCAAGAAGACCGGAGACATCCGGCAAACCCTGCCATCGGGCATTCAGGGGCCGTTCTTCAATGATGAGTTCGGTGACACCTTCGGCATCATCTACGCCTTTACCGCCGACGGCTTCAGCCAGCGCGAGCTGCGCGACTATGTAGAAACCGTCCGCGCCGAACTGCTGCGTCTGCCCGACGCCGGTAAAGTCACCCTGATCGGCGCCCAGGATGAAACCATTACCATCGAATTTTCCACCCGCAAGCTGGCGAGCTTGGGGCTCACCCAGGCGCAACTGGTCGAGAGCCTGCGGGAACAGAACGCCGTCAACCCCGCCGGTGTGATTGACGCCGGTGGCCAGCGCATCCTGATGCGCGTCAGCGGCGGTTTCGCCTCCGAGGCCGATCTCGGCAAGATCAACCTGCGGGTCAACGACCGCTTCTTCCGGCTGGCCGACGTCGCCGAAATCAAGCGGGGATATAACGACCCACCGTCGCCCTTGTACCGGGTGAACGGTAAGCCGGCCATCGGGCTGGCACTGGCCATGGCCAAAGGTGGCGATAATCTCAAACTCGGCGAGAACATCCATCGCCGCATGGCCGAACTGGAACGTGACCGTCCCATCGGCATCGAAGTCATCCAGGTGGCCGACCAGCCCCAGGTAGTCGAAACCTCGGTCCACCACTTCGTCAAAGCGTTGATCGAGGCCGTTCTCATCGTGCTGGTGGTCAGCTTCCTCAGCCTGGGCATGCGGGCGGGGACGGTGGTCGCGCTGTCGATCCCGCTGGTCCTGGCCGCCACCTTCGTCGGCATGAAGCTGTGGGGCATCGACCTGCACCGCGTGTCGCTGGGCGCCCTGATCATTGCCCTCGGCCTGCTGGTCGACGACGCCATGATCACCGTGGAAATGATGATCAAGAAGTTGGAGGAAGGGTTCTCGCTGCACAAGGCGGCTACCTTCGCCTACACCTCGACGGCCTTTCCCATGCTCACCGGCACCCTGGTGACCGCCTTCGGCTTCGTGCCGGTCGGCTTCGCCAAGAGCGGCGCGGGCGAGTATTCCTTCGCCATCTTCGCCGTGGTCATTCTGGCACTGCTGATCTCATGGGTGGTGGCGGTCCTGTTCTCGCCATTGATCGGTGTTGCCATCCTTCCGCCTAAGCCCAAAGCGCACCACGAGGGGGGAGTCGGCGCCCGCATGGCCGAGGGCTTCCGTCGCCTGCTGCTGCTCTGCCTGCGCCATCGCCTGAAGGTGATTGCCGGTACCGTAGGACTGTTCCTGCTGTCCCTGGCCGGTGCGACCCAGCTTGAGCAGCAGTTCTTCCCCACCTCCGAGCGTCCGGAGCTGCTGGTCCAGCTGACCCTTCCCAACGACAACGCTATCCGCAACACCGAACAGGCGGTACATCGCCTGGAAGCGCATCTGGCTGCCGACCCGGATGTTGCCAGCTACGCCATCAATGTCGGCAGCGGCGCAATCCGCTTCTACCTGCCGATGGATGTGCAGTTGGAGCACCCGTATTTCGCCGAGGCGGTGATCGTGGCGAAAGATATGAAGGCCCGTTCTGCGGTGGCCGAGCGCCTGCGCAGTTACGCCGCCGAGGAGATGCCGGAAGCGATCCTCAGAGCGTCTCCCCTGGAGATGGGCCCGCCGGTCGGATGGCCCGTCAAGTACCGCGTCAGCGGCGCCGATCCCGAGAAGGTGCGCCAGATCGCCTACGACGTTGCACGGTCGATCAACGCCAATCCGAATGTCCGCTCGGTCAATTTCGACTGGAACGAGCCGATCCGGACGGTGCG
>DATJKV010000227.1:0-2818 GCA_035491155.1 Magnetospirillum sp.
CCGTGACCACGATGACCGGGGTGCCGGGCTGAAGGTCGTGGAGCTTTGCGATCAGCTCGCGCCCGTTCATGCGGGGCATGCGGATGTCGGTGATCACCGCATGGTAGACGTGGATCAGGCACAGCTCGTAGGCCTCGACGCCGTCATAGGCGGTGTCCACCACGAAGCCCTGGCGTTGCAGGAACTCGGACACCATCATCACCGACAGCGCCTCGTCGTCCACCAGCAGCACGCGACGTTCCTCGGGCAGGCCCTCATCGTCTTCCGCGGTATCGTCCCAACCGGCGGGCGGCGGGGGGGCGGACGGCGCGCGTTCGGGCACGGCCAGCGCGGCGACGGGCAGGTCGATGACGAATTCCGCACCGCCGTCTTCCACGTTACGGAAGGTCAGGCTGCCGCCCATTTCGGTGCAGATGCCGCGGCTGATGGACAGGCCGAGGCCGAGGCCATGGCCGCCTTCCTTGGTGGTGATGAACGGCTCGAAGATGTGGTGGCCGATGGCGTTGGGAATGCCGGTGCCGGTATCGCGCACGGCGATGGACATGACGTCGCCCGCTTCGGCGGGGGTGCAGGTGATGGTGATGCGGCCGCCGGTATTGCCCTCGCGGCGGAAACGCTCGCGAATGGCGTCGCGACCGTTGTTCAGTAGGTTCAGCAGCACCTGCTCCAACCGCACCTGATGACCCAGTACGGCGATCCCACCCAGGCGGCCCTGGCGGACCACCTGGATGCCGTCCACCTTCAGCAGCGGCTCAACCATGCGCAACGCCGCGTCTACCGCCACCTGCGGTTCGAATGGCCGTTTCTCCTGGCATTCACGGCGGCTGATGGCTCGCATGTGGGTGACCATCTCGGTCAACCGGTCCACCTGGGCCAGGATGTTCTCGGTGCGCTTGGTCAGGCGTGCGGGTTCCAGCCGGCCATCGCCGATGTCCAATTGGACCGCCTCGGAGGCCAGGCGGATGACGTGAAGGCATTGGTTGAACTCATGGGCGATGCTGGCCGCCATCTCGCCCAAGGTGGCGAGGCGGGCCGAATGCATCATCTGAAGGTCCAGCGCCCGGCGCGGCGTGAGGTCGGCCACCACCAGGACTGCGCCGCCGGGGAGGGGAGTGCCCTCGCCGATGCGGCCGATAGCCACCTGGGCGGGAAAGCAGGTGCCGTTCCAGGTGGTGCCTTCGCTTTCCACCTCGACCGCCCCATCGTCCAGGGCGGTGCGCACGGCGGCGCCCAGCAGGCGTTCCACGGGGGTGCCGGGCAGCACCTGGTCGCTCCACTGGAACAGCGAAAGCGCCGCCGGATTGCCGAACACCACCCGGCCGGCACGGTCAACCGCCAGCACCGACGTGCTGGCGTGCTGGAGCACCGCAGCCTGCAGGCGCAGCCGCTCGTCGGCTTCCCAGCGGCTGGTGACGTCCACCACGGTGATCAGCACGTGGTTGTGCTCGCCCCCCAAGGACTGCATGCCGATGTCGGCGCGCACCGAACCGCCGTCGGCGGTGATCAGGCGGCGGATGCCGGGCGTCCACGGCGGCAGATCGGCCGGCTCATCGGGATGCAGCAGGCCGCTCCAGCCCAGCCGCGACAGCTGTTCCAGCGAATGGCCCAGAAGGGTGGTGAAGGCGTGGTTGAAGACCAACGGACGCATTTGGGCGTCCAGCAGCAGTTTGGCGTTGGGATGCTGGTCGAAGATCTGGCGGAACGCCTCGTCGCCGACAATGCCCTCGCGGACCGCCCTCAATTCGGTGACGTCGGTGAAGATGCTGGCGCTGGAACCGTTGCCCAGATCGATGGTTCGGGCCAGGAGAACTCGTCCGTCGGTCATTCGGAAATGGCGCAAGCCCGGCACCTTGCGGCGCAGGCGGCAGAATACCTCGATGGTCTGGGCACGGTCGACGCCGGGCACCAACTCCATCTTGCCGCCATCCACCAGGGCGGCGATCACCTGGTCGGCGGTGGGGGTCCGCCAGTGGTCCAACTGCGGCAAGTATTCGCGCAGAATGCCGGAGGAATCGATCAGCCGCTCGTTGGCATCCCACAGGGCATGGCCGTCGATGAGCGATGCCTGCCGCAGCGCGTGCCAGGTTTCACACCTGTTGAGCGCATCGGCGATGCCGTTCAGTGGGTTCTGGCTATCCTGGCGGCGCTGGTGCTGGCGACGCTGCCAAGTCAGCATGAAGATGCTGCCGGCAACGATGACGCCAGCCGTCACCACGGCCGGTACCGAGGGCTGCTGCCACCATGGAATAACCTCCGCGCTCTCGGTCGCCCAGGCGGCGCCCGAAAGGGAAAGCGTGGCAAGCCCCGATACGGCCGGGACATAAGGAAGTATCCGCGGTTCCGCGATAGACCGGTTGTCCCGGTTCGTCATCGAACGGCCCCCCCCCCTGCCTGTTCTCTTGGCAGTATGGCATTACAAACGGGGAGTCGAAAGTGGCGATATGTATGTGATGGAGAAGTTCAAAATGGTTTGCTGTCCACCAGCAGCGTCACGGCCTCAAGACGGCTCTGGAGGCCAAGCTTGCGAAAGATGTTGTCTTGGTGCGACTTCATCATCTCTTCGCTGACCTCCAGGCAGTTACGCCGCCTCATGCGAACGATATTGGTTCCCAAATCGGGGGAGGCGGAACAAGGAGCTGGTCGAAAGTCAGGTATCTCCATCTTAAGGAGGATGCCACGGCGGGGCTGGCCTTGCCCTTTGGCCGGTGCCGATCCCCCCGATGGGCGTCTGGCCCGTCGGGCGCCGCGCGGTTAAGGTCGGGGCAATAGGGAGGCAACGACAATGGCAACCAAGACAGAAGGCGCCCGCCGGCGGGCG
>DATJKV010000228.1:0-7290 GCA_035491155.1 Magnetospirillum sp.
GCACCGCCAATATGCGCCAGACGGTGGAGGCCAATTTCCGCTTCGGCCTGGTGCGCGTGCGCGAGAATTCCGAGGCCATCTCGCTGTTGCACGGCGAACCGGACGAGCGCCGCCGCCTGTCCGACCTGTTCGTTGCCGTGCGCCGGGGCTTCAACCTGCAGACCACCGCCCTGGCCAAGGTGTTCTTGTTCTCGTCGGGCTATTCGGTGCTGGCCACCGGCTTCCCCATTCTGATCGCCGCCCCGCGCTTCATCGCCGGCGCCATCTCGCTGGGCGAGTTGATGCAGATCGCCCAAGCGTTCCAGCAGATGACATCGGCGCTGTCATGGCCGGTGGACAACCTGTCCAAGGCGGCCGAGTGGAAGGCTTCGGTGGAGCGCGTGCTGTCGCTGCACAATTCCCTGCAAACGCTGAAGCGCCACCAGATCGAGGCCCAGAGCAGCCCCACCGCCATCCACCTGGAAACCGGCGACCGCCCGGCCCTGGTGTTCAACGACCTCTGCGTCTCCAGCCCCGACGGCGCCCCGGTCGTAAGCAACTTCAACGAAGTCGTCGAGGCGGGCGAGCGGGTGCTGATCTCGGGCGACCCGGCCGCCGCCATCAAGCTGTTCAAGGTGGTGGCGGGGCTGTGGCCATGGGGCTGCGGCCAGGTGCTGAGGCCCAACGACGCAGACATCTTCTTCATGCCGCAACGGCCCTACCTGCCCATCGCCCGTCTGCGCAGCGTGCTGGCCTATCCCGCCGGCCCCGACAGCTTCGACGCCGAGTTCCTGATTGCCGCGCTTCAGCGGGTGGATTTGGGCCACCTGTCCGACCGTCTGGAAGAGACCAATACCTGGGAGAGCGTGCTGACGCTGGGCGAGCAGCAGCGCCTGGGCTTCGCCCGCCTGCTGCTGCACCGCCCCAACTGGATCTTCATCCAGGAGGCCACCGACGGCCTGCATCCCGACGGCGAGCACGCCATGATGCAGTTGGTGCGCGAGGAATTCCCCACCGCCACCGTCATCACCGTGGGCTACCATTCGCAATTGGAAGCCTACCACGAGCGCAAGCTGTCGCTGGAGCCCTCCAAGAACGGCCAAGTCCAGGTCAAGGCCACCACGCTGGACGGTCGCGACCGTCGTCGCAAGATGAGCCCGCTGGACCTGCGCAACTGGCTGATCCATCCCCTGCGCCGCCAAGGTGAGCGCAGAGACGCCTGATATGACCGCTATCATCGCCACCCTGTTGCCCGCCGGTCGAGCGGCGGTGGAACTCTCGCTGTTCGTGCTGCTGCCGGTCATGGTGGTGATGCTGGCTATCATGCGTTTGGCCGAAGCACGCGGCGTGCTGGACTGGCTGGTGGCGCGGCTGGCGCCGGCGCTCAAGCCCTTCGGCCTTACCGGCCTCGGCGTCTTCGCCGCCCTTCAGGTGAACTTCGTCAGCTTCGCCGCCCCGCTGGCGACGCTTTCCATGATGGAGAGCCGGGGCGCCTCGAACCGGCACATCGCCGCCGCCTTCGCCATGGTGCTGGCCATGAGCCAGGCCAACGCCGCCTTCCCCATGGGTGCCTTGGGTCTGCATGTGGGCCCGACGCTGCTGTGGTCGCTGGTGGGCGGATTGGTGGCCGCCGCCGCCACCTACCACCTGTTCGGCCGCTCGCTGTCCGACAAAGAGCACGACGTGGACGAGACCCTGCGCCATCCGGTTGCCGAAGACGCCAAGGGCGTGCTGGATGTCATCAACCGCGCCGGCGCCGAGGCATTCAAGATCGCTGTCGGCGCCATCCCCATGCTGGTGCTGTCCCTGGTTGCCGTCA
Organism: Magnetospirillum sp.; assembly: GCA_035491155.1. Classification (GTDB taxonomy): domain Bacteria; phylum Pseudomonadota; class Alphaproteobacteria; order Rhodospirillales; family Magnetospirillaceae; genus Magnetospirillum. The sequence continues at coordinate 1,799 of DATJKV010000228.1, forward strand.
CCGCCCTGCGCCAGGCCGGCACCATCGACGCCCTGACCCGACTGCTCGCCCCTGCCCTGGCGCTGGCCGGCATCGATTCCGCCATCGTACTGCCCACGCTGACCAAATATCTGGCCGGCGGCACCGCCATGCTGGGCGTGGTGGACGAGATGGTGCGGCAGAACCGCCTGCCCGTGTCCCTTCTGAACGCCAGTGCCGGCTTCCTGATCCACCCGCTGGACATCCCCGGAATCGCCGTGCTGATGAGCGCCGGCCGCCGCGTCGCCGCCGTCTGGCGCCCCGCCGCCCTGGGGGCCGCTTTGGGCATCCTGGTGCGCACCCTGGGGCACCAGATCCTCTCATAACTCAACGCTGGTCTGCTCGCCCGCCCATTGACCTTTCGGCGGCAACGGCGCCTATTGCGCCCTCGGAAGGAGGCCATCATGGCCAAGCACGATTCCCTCGATACCGAGGACAAGGTTCGCCTGCTGCGGGCACTCGCCCATCACGTCCACCGCAAGCGTGCGCTGGACGAGGTGCTGACCGAGCAGGTGGAACAGGAACTGCGCGGTTCCCGCCGCCGCCTCTACCGCGCCGCTGCCGAGGCCCTGGCCGAAGGCGCGGTGCTGACCGCCCTGCGCGCGCTGGAGCTGGTGGGCGAGGAAGCCGGGCTGATGCTGGACCTGATCATCGAATCCGGCGACCACCGCCAGCTGTCGACGGCGCTGAACCGCCTGGCCGACTTCGTCGAGAGCGCAGCCTAAGCGTTCAGCCGCGATACCATCGAGAAGCGGTTCTTCCCTGCCCGCTTGGCCTGGTACATGGCCTCGTCGGCGCCCTTGATGGCGACGGCGATGTCGGCCTGGCCGGGCGGACAGACGAAGATGCCGATGCTGCAACCGATGCCGTCGCCGATGCCGGCCACCCCATCGACGATCCGACTAGCCACATTGGCCGCCACCTGTTCGATGGTGGCGGCGGCGGCCGTCACACAGATGGCGAATTCGTCACCGCCCATGCGGCCCAGGGTGTCGCTATCGCGCACGCAATGGCGCAGCACCTGGGCGGTGGCGCCCAGCACTTCGTCGCCGCGCTGGTGACCCAGGCGATCGTTCACCTGCTTGAAGCCGTCCAGGTCCACGAACATCAGCGCCAACGCCTCGCCGGGCGTGCGCGTGGCCCGGTTGCCGGCCGCCTCGGCCAGTTCCAGGAACAGGCTGCGGGCGGGAATGCCGGTAAGCGGATCCTGGCGAGCCGAAGCCAGGTCGGCCTTGACCTGCTGGTTCTCCACCAGGGCGTCAGCCAAGGCCAGATTGGTGCGCACCGCGCGCTGCTTCACCGAGGCGAGCGCCTTGCCCATCTGGATAAATTCCTCGATGGAGCCGCCGTGGTGCAAGGGATCGGCGCCCTCGTCCAGCGCCCGGGTGGCACGGGCGGCGGCGCGCACCTGGCGGACCAGGTGGGCCGACAACCACCAGGCTGAGGCCGCCGCCAGGGCGATCAGGAACAGGGCGCCGGGGATCACCATCCGCATCCAGCGCCGCAACGGTGCATCCAGCACGTCGCTCGGCACCGACGAGGCCACCGTCCACGGCCAGCCGGGCACCTGCACCAGGGCGGTGACCACCACCACCCCCTCCTTGGTAACGCCCCGCGCAACGCCATAGCGCCCAGACCGCAGCTTGTCGGCGATGGTGGCCGAAGCCGGCGTGCCGACGGTGGTCTCCGGCGACAGGGTGCGCGCCACAATGACCGCGTCGGCGTTGAACAGCGAGACGAGCCAGTCGGGCGAGGTCTGACGGCCGGCCAACAGGTGCGCCAGGCTGTCCACCGCGAAGAGCATGCGCAGGCAATAGACCACCTTGCCGTCGCGCACCAGCGGCACGCCCACCGAGGCCACCCATTTGTTGGAAACGGTCCCCTTGAACGGCCCCGATACGGCGGGACGGCCGGTGTCGAACACCTGGCGGGCCGTGGCGATGTCGCCCGAAGGCGGCAGTTGCTTGCCGTAAGGCTGCAATGTGTTGAACACCTGCTGGCCCTCGGGGCCGATCAGGGCGATGGCGATGGCATCGGGGTTGGCGGGCAGCATGCGGCGGGCGTGGGCGTGCAACGCGGCCAAATCGCCCGACAGTGCGGCGTCGGACTGGGCCAGCACGGCCAGCGTCGCCACCACCCGTTCGATGCGCTGGCCCACGGCGGCGGCGGCGGTTTCGGCATGGGTGGTGACGGCGGCCAGCTCGGTCTGCTGCCGCATCGTCCCCGTCTGCCACACTTCCCAAACGGCAAAGGCAAGGATGGGCAGGCACGACGCCAGCGCGAGCGTCAGCAGCCAGGCCCGAATGCCCATGCGAATAATGGTCACCGAACAACCCTCCCGGAATGACGGGATCAAAATATTCCGCCTGAAGCTCTGCGCCCAGCCTCGGGTTTCCTCAGGACACCTGGTCCGGCAGGGTGAAACGGAAGGTGCAGCCCGCACCCGGTTTGGTTTCCACCCACACCTTGCCGCCATGGGCTTCGATCACCCGGCGCACCAGCGCCAGGCCGATACCGGTGCCGGGATAGCGGTTGCCGCCGTGCAGCCGGCGGAACATGCCGAAGACCTCCTGGGCGTATTCGGCAGCGATGCCGATGCCATTGTCCTGGACGGTGATCTGCCAGAAGCCGTGAAGGTGTTGCGCCGAAACCTCGACCACCGGGTGTTGGTCGGGCGGCTGGAATTTCAGCGCGTTGCCGATCAGGTTGACCAGCACCTGGCGCAGCTGCACCGGGTCACCGCGCAATGTCGGCAAGGCACCGACGCGGACATCCGCGCCGGCCTGGCCAATGGCGCCGGCCAAGTCGGCCAGGGCCGAACTGGCAAGCTGGTTCAGCTCAACCGTTTCGAAGCGCAACGCGTTGCTGCCGGCCCGCGAATAGCTGAGCAGCCCCTGGATCAAGTCGCGCATGCGTTGGGCGCCGTCAGCCATGTAGGAGAGATATTCGCGGCCTTCCTCACCGAGGAGATCACCGCTACGTCGTTCCAGAAGCTGGGCGAACGAACAAATGGTCCGGCAGGGCTCCTGCAGGTCGTGGGCGGCCACGTAGGCGAAGCGCTCCAGCTCCATGTTAGAGCGGTGCAGTTCGTCGGCGGTGCGCCGCAGCAGGTCTTCCTCGCGCTTGCGGTCGGTGATGTCGTGGCAGATCAGGATCATGCACTCGACCCCATCCAGCTCCATGCTTTCCATCGACACCCAGGCGGGAAAGGTCTCGCCGTTGCGACGGCGGAAAAACGCCTCGAAATTGGCCCGCCGTCCGTGCGCGGCCACCGCCTCGACCAGCCGGTCGCGCTCGGCCGGGTCGGCCCAGATGTTCAACTCCAGCGAGGTGCGGCCAATGACCTCTTCCCGGCTGTAGCCCGCAGCCTGTTCGTAGGCGGGGTTTACATCGACATAGCGGCCCGTCGCCTTTTCCGTGATGACGACGATGTCTGGGCAGGCGCTGAACACGGTTGAGAACTTGCGTTCCAGCCGGCGCAGCTCGGTGATGTCCAGGACCGTACCCACCAACCCGACCACGTTGCCGGCGCTGTCGCATATATTGGCCTTGTGGAATTGCAGCCGGCGCAGCTTGCCGTCCTTGAACTTGGTCTCCCACTCGTAGCGCTGAACGGCGTCGGGACCGCCGGTCATCAGTTCTTCGTCCATGGCGTAGTACTTGGCGGCCGCCTCGGGGGCGTTCACCTCGAAGACCGTCTTGCCAAGGACGTCGGCCGGTGTCCGGCCTATCAGCTCGCAGAATGAATGGTTGCAGCCGCGATAACGCCCGGCGCGGTCCTTCCAGAAGACGGGCGCCGGCAGCAGGTCCAGGACCTGGGCCGACAGAAAGCCGTCGGCTTCCAGGAACACCGCCCAACCGCCCTCGACCCGCTCGCACGACAGGCCGCCCTGCGCCATAGGGACCGAGCCACCCGGGGTGAAGCCGGGTACCTTCGCGCATAGGTCTGCACCCGGCCGGGCCAGTTCGGGCAGCAGCCGCAGCGCCTCGCCGTTGGCCCAGGCGACCGTGCCGCGGTTGTCCACCAGCAGGGCCGCACGCCCCGCACGCTCCAGCAGACGCTTTTCGACGCCCCAGGACGCGCTCATGTCAGCCGCCGGTGGCGCGCGAGATGAGGTCAGCGTACCAGGAGAACGAGTCTTTCGGCGTGCGCTTCTGGGTCGGGAAGTCCACGTGGACGATGCCGAAACGGTTGCCGTAGCCCGAGCCCCATTCGTAATTGTCCAGCAGCGACCAGATGAAATAGCCGCGCACGTCGATGCCGTCCTTGATCGCCTGTTCCATGGCGGCGGTGTAGAGCTTGAGATAGGTGATGCGGTAGGGATCGGCGACGCGGCCGCTCGAGTCCGGCATCTCCTCGGCGGCACCCCGGCCCATGCCGTTCTCGGTCACATAGACCGGCAGGCGGTAGCGGGCGGCGCAGCGCTTCAGCTCGGCGGTGAAGGCCTCGGGATAGATGGGCCAGCCGATGTTCGGATGCGGCATCGGGTTGGGGTTGTCGCCCCAGGCGAAACCCAGCTGGGTGGTCTCGTCGGCGCGGGTCCAGATGGGGCCGTAATGGTTCATGCCGAACCAGTCCATGGGCCGGCAGATGCGGGCCATGTCGCCCGCCTGCACATAGGGCTCGAAGTCGCGCGCCACCACCGCGGGATAATGGCCCAGGATCTGCGGGTCGGCGTAGACCAGGTTCCAATGGGCGTCCAGCACGCCTGCGGCCTTGCGGTTCTCGGGCGTGTCGGATTCGGGATGGACTGGCTGCACGTTGTAGATGGCGCCGATCTGGACGCCCTTCACATGGTCGCGCAGCACGTCCACCGCCGCGCCGTGGGCGAGGTTCAGATGATGGGCGGCGCGGAAATAGGCGTCGCGGTCCTGCATGGCCGGCGCGCACCAGGTCATGGCGTAGCCGAACAGGGTGGCCACGTTGGGCTCGTTGAAGGTGGCGAAGTGCTTTACCCGGTCGCCGAAACGGCGCGCCACCAGGGTGGCATAGTCGGCGAACCAGCCGGCCACGTCGCGGTTGGTCCAGCCGCCCAGCTCGTGCAGCTACTGCGGCAGGTCCCAGTGGTACAGGCACAGCCAGGGCTCGATGCCCGCCTCCAGCACCGCGTCCACCACCCGGTCGTAGAAGTCCAGGCCCTTGTCGTTGACGGCGCCGCGCCCGCGCGGCAGCACGCGCGGCCACGCCACCGAGAAACGGTAGGCGCCCACGCCCAGCCGCTTCAGCAGCGCCAGATCCTCGGGCCAGCGGTGGTAGTGGTCGCAGGCCGGCTCGCCGGTGTCGCCGTTGTTGGTCCGGCCGGGCAAGCGGGCATGGATGTCCCAGATGCACTCGCCGCGTCCGTCCTCGGACGTGGCCCCTTCGATCTGATAGGCGGAGGTGGACGCTCCCCAGAGGAAGCCGGAGGGAAATTCAAGGCTCATCATTCATCACCGCTTGGTCCCCGGAAGGCATCCTACCTTACCAGCCCAAC
>DATJKV010000229.1:0-1558 GCA_035491155.1 Magnetospirillum sp.
AGCAGCCCACGTCGCCGATGGAGCCGATGCGGCGCCCCTTGTACTCGGCGCCCAGGGCCTCGGCGCAATCCTCAATCACCTTGAGGCCGTGCCGCCTCGCGATGTCCATCAGCGGATCCATGTCGCAGGCCTGGCCGTAGATGTGGACCGGCATGATGGCCTTGGTGCGCGGACCCACCAGTGCTTCCACCGCGTCCGGATCAAGCGTCCAGGTCAGCGAGTCGATGTCGGCAAAAACCGGGGTGGCGCCGCGCTGCATGACCGCGTTGGCCGAAGCGCCGAAGGTGAAGTTGGGGACGATCACCTCATCGCCGGGACCGATGTCCAGTGCCTGGATGGCAAGCTGTAGCGACAGGGTACCATTGGCGGTCGACAAGGCGTATTGCGAGCCGATGAAATCCCGCGTCATCGTCTCGAAGCGCTGGATGAATTGGCCTTGCGAGGAAATCCAGCCGGTGGTGATGCACTCTTCCACATAGCGCAGCTCGTTGCCGGACAGCGACGGGCTGACCAGCGGCACGTGCCACATATCCTTCCACGACAGGTAATCCACCAGCCGCCCGGCCTCGTCCACCAGCGGCAGATGGAGGATACGCCGCGACATCAGCGCCAGATTCTCGTTGCGCGGCGCCCCGGCACGACCGGCGGTGAAGCTCTTGCGCAGGTGTGGCTTGCACGGCTGATCCACATTGGCGCCAGCCAGGAAGGCGCGCCGAATGTCGCCGTCGGTGATGACGCCGCACAGAACGCCGTCCGCATCGCTGATGAAAACCACGCCGATGGCGTTGGCGTCCATCAGCCGCATCACCTGTTTCAGGCTCGCCTCAGTGGAGGCCACCATGTTCTCGAGGCGGTCGACTGCCATTCTTGGTTCTTTCATGAGTGCAGCATGGTCCGGGCCAGCGCCAATTGCTGCCGGATGGTTTCGGGCGCCAGGTTATAGACCTCGATGACGAAGTCCAGCCGATGGGCGTGGGGTTTGAGCAGCGGCCAGAACCAGGATCGCTCGGTAAATGGCAGATTCTGGTCCTCGCGGCCGTCATTGTCGGACAGGTGGGCACAGCGCGCCAGCGGCAGGGTGCGGCGCAGGAAATCCTCTGCATCCAGACCTAGCGCGGCCGAGGATACCCGCGCGTGGGCCACGTCCATCAGCAGACCCACATGGGGCGACGCCATATCGGCGATGAAGCGCTCGCTTTCCTCAGCCGTAGTCAACAGGAAGGGATCCGCTTTGCGCGCCTCCATGTAGGGCACAGAAAGCGCGTTGTTCTCGATCAGCAGATCCACCCCGCGGGTGGCGCCATAAGCGGCCATCTCGCGCAGCGCGTCGACGAACGCTTCATACACCTCGGCGCGCGCGGGCAAAGCATTGCGCTCGGCCAAGGCGGCCTGGGCCTGCGGGTTGCCCAGGTCCTGGGCGCGCACCGGCAGGCCGTAGGCGGCGTGCAGGCTGTAATAAGGCAGCCGCAGCCGGGCGCAAAGGTCAATGCACTCGCGCACGTGCTGCTTGGAACGCTCGCGTACGGATGGGTCCAGGGCGCCCAGGTTGAGGACGAAC
>DATJKV010000230.1:0-2622 GCA_035491155.1 Magnetospirillum sp.
CAGAAAGGCCTCGATATCGGCGAACACCATGTCGATGTCGGCCGAGCGGCCGCCCGGTTCGTACTGGTCCAGCAGGGCATCGTAGATGCCCACGCCCAAAGCCTCGGCCTTGGCCTGGCCTGCCTGCCGCACCAGCCCGAGCAGGATATTCAACGACGGCAGCACCATGGCGAAATCCGCTGCCGGGCGGGCCTGCCGCCACACCATCTCGCAGGCCGATTCCGCCTTGGCCAGGGCCTCCACCAGATCGGCCGGCACCGCCGCCGCGTGTACCCAGTCGCGCCGCATCTCGGCCACGTTGGCCTTCTCCCACGGGTCGGCGGCTTGGCCCTCGGCCTCGGCCAACAACTCGGCCATGCCGGGCTGGGTGATCAGCTCATGGGACATGGTTTTCAACAGCGCCAGTTGGTCGGCCCGCGCCTCGGCCCCGCCTTCCGGCATCATGGTCGACATGTCCCAGTGCAGAACCGATAAAGTGTCGCCGATGATGCTCACCTTCCGATATAGCGCTTCGAGACGGTGGAGGGCGGTCTGTTCAACCATGATACGAGCGTCCATATTGCATCTGCGAAAGAAAGCTGCTGAAGGCACGATAGACCACGGGCCTGGGTGGTGGGCAACGATTTTCCGGGCTATCCTTGCGTTATGTGCGGTCGCCCCAAGGCCCCAACGACAACACCAACAACAGAGGATAAAGCGGCCATGACCAACCCTGTTTTCGCCGTCGTCCTGTCGGGTTGCGGCGTCTACGACGGCGCCGAGATCCATGAGGCGGTGCTGACCATGCTGGCCATCAACCGGGCCGGTGGCACCTACCAGTGCTTCGCCCCCGACGTCGCCCAGATGCATGTGGTGAACCACCTGACCGGCGAGGAGGCCCCGGAAAGCCGCAACGTGCTGGTCGAATCCGCCCGCATCGCCCGTGGCCAGATCAAGCCGCTGTCCACTTTCGAGGCCGCCAAGTTCGACGCCATCGTGTTCCCCGGCGGCTTCGGCGCCGCCAAGAACCTGTGTTCGTTCGCCGCCGACGGCGCCGAATGCACTGTCAACGCGGACGTGTCGCGCGCCATCAAGGCCATGCGCATGGCCGGCAAGCCTATCGGCGCCCTGTGCATCGCACCCGCCATCCTGGCGCGCGTGCTGGGCGATGTGGAACTGACCATCGGTACCGATGCCGGCACCGCCTCGGCGCTGGAGCAGATGGGGGCGCGCCACGTCAACCGGCTGCACGGCCAGATCGCCGTGGACGAGGCCATGAAGGTGGTCACCACCCCCTGCTACATGCTGGATTCCCGCATCGGCCAGATCGCCGACGGTGCCGAGGCTGTGGTGAACAAGCTGATCGAGCTGATGTGACGCATCGGGGCCGGCACCCTCGCCGGCCTCCCCTTACGCGCGTTTGCGCATGCCTTCCGTCCTGCCCACATCCAGCCCATCACGACAAAGGTGGGTGCCATGGGCGAGAAACTCGACAAGAAAACGACCACCGACCCGCGCGAGGCGGGCCGCAAGGTGCCGCTGTTCCAAAGCCATCCCGACGACGAGGACGAGGTGGACTTGGCCAGCGAGGATTCCTTCCCCGCCAGCGATCCACCGTCCCACACGCCCATCAGCCACCCGGGCAAACCGTGCCCGGAGAAGCCTTAGGCCTTGGTGCGGTCGCCGATGCCGTTCACGTGGCGCTGCATGGACAAGCGGTCGAGCCCGGCCTCTGGCAGCTCCACCAGCAGCTCGATGGGCCGGCGCACCATCTTGAAGATCCCGGCGAAAACCGCCGCGCGCTCGGCATGGGAGCCCTTGGCGGGCACCGGGTCGGGGATCGGCCAATAGCTGGTCGTCGGCCAGCCCAGCGCGGCCAGCGAATGGTCCGACAATTCGTCGCCGACGGTGATGACAAAATCCATCTGCGGCGCGTCAGCGGCGCGGAACACGTCAATGTTCTTGGGATGCAACCCATCCACCCGCAGGCCGGCGTTATGGATGGCTTCCAGCGTCAACGGGTGCAGTTCGGACGCCGGCTCGATTCCTGCCGAATAGGCGACGAAATGCTCGCCGCCCAAGGCGGTCAGCAGCGCCTGAGCCATCTGGCTGCGGGCGGTATTATGGCGACTCACGAACAACACGTTGTACTTACCCATCGGGTCCTCCCGAAACGAAGTATCCTAGGAAGTATCGTATCCACGCGTTGAGGTACTGCGCCTTTCGCTTGCGCTGAAGTGAAGTGTTGGTGAAGAAGGCGTTGTCAAGACCCGCTGATACGGTGCCGCTTTTCATCCAGCTTCTGGTTAAAGCGTTCCCACACCACCACGGCGCGGTCGTGGCGCCCCTCGCCGATGACGTCAAGCTCGTCGCGAGCGACCACCCGCCAACCAAGGAAACGGCCATCGGCCTTGTCGCAGGTCACCGTTACCGTAACCACCTGGCCCGGCAGGGTGGGCGCCGAGTGGGTTACATCGATGGCGACGCCCAGCGAGCCCTCGCCCTCATCCAGGTGCGGGCGCAAATGTTCGGTACAGGCCCATTCCATCAGCCCTACCATGAAGCCGGTGGCGAACACATTGGGCATGGACAGGAAGATGTCGGATTCGGGGTAAAGCGCCGGCACGACCTTGTTGTCGCCGA
>DATJKV010000231.1:0-2325 GCA_035491155.1 Magnetospirillum sp.
CGTCCGAGGTGTGGCGGATCTCCAGGCGCGGCGAGAAGCCAAGCTGCACCGCCTGGCGCGACAGCGAGAACACCCCCGAGATGACGGCCTGGCTGGCGATGACGGTGGCACAGGTGGCCAGCGCGATCATCGGGTACAGTAGGAACTCGGGCACCAGCAGGTAGAAGGGGTTGCGTGCCGCCTCGGGATCGTCGAGCAGCAGGGCCGCCTGGCCGTAGTAGTTCAGCACCAGCGCCGGCAGCACCAGCCCGAACCACGCCCATTGTATGGGGCGCTTGCCGAAATGCCCCATGTCGGCGTACAGGGCCTCGCCGCCGGTGACGGCCAGCACCACCGAGCCCAGCACCATGAAGGCGTGCACGCCGTGGGTGGCCATGAAGCGGATGCCGTGCAGGGGGTTCAGCGCCGCGAGGATGGCCGGTTCTTGGGCGATCTCGGCCACGCCGAAGGCGGCCAGGGCGGCGAACCACAGCACCATGATGGGGCCGAACACGGCGCCGATGCGGGTGGTGCCGTGGCTTTGCACCACGAACAGCACAGCCAGCACCGCCAGGGTGATGGGTTCCACGTAGTGGGTGAACTGGGGCGAGGCGATCTCAAGCCCCTCCACCGCCGACAGCACCGAGATGGCCGGGGTGATGATGCCGTCGCCGAAGAACAGCGCGGCGCCGAACAGGCCCAGCACCATCACCGGCCCCATACGCCGCTTGTCGGCGTGGCTGGAGTGCATGGCCAGCGCCAGCAGCGCTAGGATGCCGCCCTCGCCGCGGTTGTCGGCGCGCATGACGAACAGGACGTATTTCAGGGTGACGACGATCACCAGCGCCCAGAACACCAGCGAGGCGATGCCCAGCACATTGGCTGGATTCACCGTCAGGCCATGCTCGCCGCCGAAGCATTCCTTGAGGGTGTAAAGCGGAGAGGTGCCGATATCGCCATAGACGACGCCGATAGCCGCGAGCGACAGGGCCGCCAGCCGGCGGACGTCGATCCCGGCCGGCTTGGCCGACCCGATGTCCATGCGTTAAATCCCCTACAGACGGAGGCGATATAGCCGCTGGACGCGCGAAAGAGTCAAGAGCCGGACTATACGGAGAGGGTGGGACTGTGCGTTAAAGGCCGGCCAGCAAGTCCTCGACGAAATCCGGCACCACCTCGGAAGCGGAGCCGTATATGGCCTCGGCGAACAGGCTCGCCCCCTCGCTCGGGTCCAGATTCAATTCCACCGTATGGGCGATGCCCCGCTGGCGCACGGCGTGAACAAAGCCGGCCGCCGGATAGACGTGGCCCGAGGTGCCGATGGAGACGAACAGGGCGCACTGGTCCAGGGCCTCGTAGATGCGCTCCATATCCAGCGGCATCTCGCCGAACCACACCACGTGGGGGCGCAAGCCGTGGTGGCGGCAGGTGGGGCAGGGGGTGTCGGTAGTGCAGTCCTCGGTCCAGTGCATGACCTCGCCGCAATCCTCGCAGCGCACCTTGTTCAGCTCGCCGTGCATGTGGATCAGATTGGCCGAGCCGGCCCGCTCGTGCAGGTCGTCGATGTTCTGGGTGACCACAAGCACGCCGCCTGGCCATTCCCTCTCCAGCCGGGCCAAGGCCAGATGGGCGGCGTTGGGCTGGATATCGGAATCGGTCAGCTGGCGCCGCCGCGCGTTGTAGAACTCCTGCACCAGCGCCGGGTCACGGCGGAAGCCCTCGGGCGTGGCCACGTCCTCAAGCCGCACCTTGCTCCAGATGCCGCCGGCGCAGCGGAAGGTGTCGAGACCGGATTCCTTGGAGATGCCAGCGCCGGTCAGCACGACGATGGGGGCCTCGATGGACAGGATGGGACGCGACATGGTTCCGCCTTTCGGCTGCCTGCGATGTGCGGGCGCAGAATAGGTGCCGGTCTGGCGTTCATCAAGCCGCGCGGATGCGCTCCAGGAATACGCCGATGACAGAGCTCAAATCGCGGGCTCCCTCGGCCAGATGGCCCGAGGCGGCAAGCACCTGGGCACTGGCGGCGCCGGTGCCGTCGGCGGCCTGGCGCACCCCGGTTATGTTGCTGCGCACCTCGCGAGTGCCGGTCGAGGCCTCGTCCACGCTGCGGGCGATCTCGCCGGTGGCGCCCTCCTGCTGGGTCACCGCGTCGGCGATCAGGCCGGCGATTTCGCCCAGACGGTGGATGATGGCGACCGTGGCGTTGATGGCGTCCACCACGCTTTGGGTGCGCTCCTGCACCAGGGCGATCTGGTGGCCGATCTCGTCGGTGGCGCGGGCGGTCTGGTTGGCAAGGTTCTTGACTTCGCCTGCAACCACGGCAAAGCCCTTGCCCGCCTCGCC
>DATJKV010000232.1:0-1744 GCA_035491155.1 Magnetospirillum sp.
AAGATCAGTGTGGAGACTCACCCTTCCGCGCACTTTCCCCCGGAGCGCGGACATGGGAAAACCAAGCCATCCCCCATTGGAGATATTCTTCATGCGCCTGCAACTCGCCACCTGGCCTCAGGTGGAAACCTACCTGAAGCGGTCCAAGGCCATCCTCCTGCCCATCGGCTCCACCGAGCAGCACGGCCCCACCGGCCTGATCGGCACCGATGCGCTGTGTGCCGAGGCCGTGGCGGTGCGGGTGGGCGAGGCGCTGGAGGTCATGGTCGCCCCCACCATCGCCGTGGGCATGGCTCAACATCACATGGACTTCCCCGGCTCCATGACGCTGAGGCCGTCGACCCTGATGGCGGTGGTGAAGGACTGCCTGCTGTCGCTGGTGCGCCACGGCTTCGAGCGCATCCTGCTGGTCAACGGCCATGGCGGCAACGTGGCCACCGTGCAGGCGGCGTTTGCCGAAACCCAGATGGAACTGGACACCAGGACGCCACGCCCGCCGTTGCGCGCCCGTCTGGTCAATTGGTGGGAGATGCCGGCGGTGGACCTGCTGTCCGCCGAGCTTTACGGCGATGCGGTGGGCCATCACGCCACGCCGCCCGAACTGGCGCTGACCTGGGCCCTGCACCCCGAAACCGCCGACCCGCGCCCGCTGCAGCCCCGGCTGGCGCCCCGCGCCGCCTTCCACGGCGCGGCCGACTTCCGCGCCCAGTTCCCCGATGGCCGCATCGGCTCGGACCCGTCGCTGGCCCGCCCGCAGCACGGCGAGCAATTGCTGAAGGTGGCGACGGAGGAAATCGCCCAGGTGGCGCGGATCTTCTTTACGCAGGCCTAGCAGACCTAAACGAACAGCATCGCCCCGTCCTTGCTGGCGTCGGCCAGGAAGGTGACGATGCCGCCCTGGGTGAGCGGAACGTCGTCGCGCAAGGCGGCGGGGTCGAGCCCCAGGGCCTTCAGGCCCATCTCGCACACCATGAAGCGGACGCCCAGCCCGACGCAGGCGTCCAGCATCTCGTCGAAACCGGCCAGCCCCTTGGCGATGCGCTCGGCATCCTCGGACGAGCCGGGCAATGCCTTCCATCCGTCCTTGCCCTCGAGGGCGCGGGCGGCACCCATGGTGAAGAACAGGGTGACCGGCTTGTTGGTGGCCACCGCCGCCGCCGCCATGGTCAGCGCGTAATGGACGCGGGCGTAGTCGCCCGAGAACACCACCAGCGACAGCTTATCCACAGACATGGGCGGTGCTCCCGTGGGCCGACAGGTCGGTGATGGTGGGATGGTCGCCGCACAGGGGACAGCCGGGATCGCGCGGCACCTTGACCACCCGGAAGGTCACCGACAGCGCATCGTAGATGAGCAGCCGCCCGGCCATGCTGTCGCCGATGCCCAGCAGCTCCTTGACCACCTCGGTGGCCTGGAGCGAGCCCATGGTCCCGGCCATGGCGCCCAGCACACCCGCCGACGAGCAGGTGGGCACCGAGCCTTCGGGCGGCTCCTCGCGGTAGATGCAGCGGTAGCACGGCCCACCCGGCCGATAGGTGGAAAGCTGGCCGTCGAAGCGCAGGATGGCGGCCGACACCAAAATCTTGCCCTCAAGCCGGCAGGAATCGTTGACCAGGAAGCGGGTCGGGAAGTTGTCGGAGCCGTCGGCCACCACGTCGTAGTCGCGGATGATGGCGCGGATGTTGTCCTTGTCCAGGCGCGTCCGGATGGGCACCACGCGCACGTCCGGATTGATGGCCGCCAC
>DATJKV010000233.1:0-4811 GCA_035491155.1 Magnetospirillum sp.
ACGTTGCGGGCGATTTCCTGGGTGGCGGCGCCCTGTTCCTCCACCGCCGAGGCGATGCCGGCGGAAATCTCGCCCACCTCGCGGATGACGGTGACGATGTCGCCGATGGCGCGGACCACCAGGGTGGTCTGCTGCTGCACGGCGGCGATCTGCTCGCCGATTTCCTCGGTGGCTTTCGAGGTCTGGGTCGCCAGGGTCTTCACCTCGTGGGCCACGACGGCAAAGCCCTTGCCCAGTTCGCCGGCGCGCGCCGCCTCGATGGTGGCGTTCAAGGCCAGCAGGTTGGTCTGGCCGGCGATGTTGTTGATCAAGGACACCACGTCGCCAATGCGCTGCACGGTCTCCACCAGTCCGGCCACGGTGGTTTCCGCCCGGCCGGCTTCGGTGACGGCCGAGGCCGAGATGCGCGTGGAATGTTCCACCTGGCGGCCGATTTCCTGGATCGAGCCGGCCAGTTGCTCGGCCGCTGCCGCGACCGTCTGCACGTTGCTGGAGGCCTGCTCGGTGGCGGCCGCCACGGTGGTGGCGCGCTGACTGGTTTCGCTGGCGACATCGCGCATGGTGCCGGCGGTGCTCTGCAATTGACCCGAGGCGGCGGCGACACTCTCCACCAGGGCCGAGGCGGCGTCCTCGAAGCGGTGGGTGAGCTGGGCGATGGCTTCGGCACGGAGCTCGCGGGCGTGGGTGGCCTCGGCCTCCCGGGCGGTGAGGTCACGGGCCCGCACCATGGCGTCCCGGAACACCTGGACGGCGCGGGCCATGGCGCCCACCTCGTCGCCCCGGTCGGTGCCCTGGATGGGCGCCGACAGATCATTGCCGGCCAAACGCTCCATCACCCCGGCCAGGCCGCTGACCGAGCGGGTCAGTTCGCGCGCCACGGCGAAGGCGATCAGCAGGGTGATGGCACCGGCCGCCACCGCCGACGCCACGGTCAGCCAGAGGGCGGTGCTGGCCTCGGCGTGGACGCGTTCGGTCAGTGCGGCCAGGTCGCCGGCCATGCGGTCCTCTCCCTTGCGCAGCAGGTCGATGCGCTGGGTGGTCGCGGTGAACCAGGCGGGACCGGTGACGTCTTCCAGGGTATTGGTGGTCACGCTGTCCAACGCCACCTTGCGCATGCGTGCCACCGTGCGCGAGGCGTCGGCGTCCAGGGTCTGGTGCAGGAACTGCACCTGCTCGGGGCTGGCCAGGCGGTCGAACTCGGTCAGCAGCAGGGCCTGCTCGGCCTGGATGGTGACGAAGCGGCGATAGGTCTCGTTGTCGAAGTGGCCGGCTGAAATGGCGCCGGCGCCGACGGCGCGCTCCTGGCCCGCCTTCTCCTTGCCTTCCATCAGCTTGAGGGTGGCGGTGGTGGCGGCGCTCACCTGCGGCTCGGTGGACAGAACGGCCATCTGGCCGACGACGTCCAGAAGAACGCGTACGGTGTCGGTGAAGCCCGCGATGGCGGTCTTGGCGTCGACGCCCAGGCGGTCGGTGTCGGCCCGCGCCGCCATCAGGTTCGTCACCCGCTGGCGCGCCCCCGCCACCTTGGCGGGAAAGCCCTCGCCCAAGGCGGCCAGGTCGATGGTGGTGGCGTTCTGCTCGAAGCGGGTTCGGGCGGTATCGGTGCGTTGCCGCTGGCTGCGCATCTCGTCGCCGAAGCGGCTGCCTCCGCTGCCCAGGAACACGGCGGTGGCGCCGCGCTCCGCCTGGATCTCATGCACCAGGGTGCTGATGTCCGCCGCCAGCGGCGCCACGGCCCTCAGGGTGGCGGTCTCCGTCTGGGTGCGCGCCTTGATGTTCACCACGATGCCGGCAAGGGCCAGGACCAGCAGGGCTGGCAGGACGAAGGACAGGGCAATCTTGGCTGAGATGCGCAGGCGGGCGAGCCAGTTGTGCATAGGAGCTATCGTCCATAATGGGTATTCAATATGACCCAATATGGCGAGCGTTCTATGCCGATTTCAAGAAGCATTATCAATGGCGAGCACGCTGCGAGTATTAGTATCCGCGCAAGTGCTGCACCCATGTTTTGAAGCCAAGGTCGTAGCGGACCATGTGCTCGACCAGCAGCAGCCGGGCGGTGGCGGCAGCCACCGGCGCGGGCATGGGGCCTTCGGACAGCAGAAGCTCGATCAGGCTCTGGCGGATGCTCAGATGCTCGCGCATGTGGGTGAGCATGCCGGTGAAGCCGATGGAGGGGAACAGGGCCTCTTCACTGGCGAAATGGGCTTCGACGACGGCGATCAGTTCCCGTGCCGCGCCGCGCAGGGTAGCCGCGTCGCGGGTCGCCAGGGCCAGGGCGCACAAGTCGTTGGCGGCATCGATCACCGCGCGGTGCTCTCCGTCGATGCCATCGTCGCCGATGGTGAAGGAGTCCAGCCATTCCAGCGGGCGCAAGGGCAGGTCGACCGCAGCTTGAAGGGACATGAAACGATCCTTTTGCGAATGCAGATCATTTCAAAACTGCGACAGTCTGCACAAAAACTCAATCAGGTGGGGCCCTGATTAATCGTTGGGCATACAGTTACCCTTAATGCTGCCGCATGTCGGCCAGGAAGTGCCCGACCTCCTGCTCCATCTTGCGGCTTTCGCCGATCAGAAGACTGGCCGCATCATAGACTTCCTTGGCCATGCGTCCGGTCTCGCCGGCCGCTTGCGCCACCCCGGCGATATTGCTGGCCACCTCGTTGGTCCCGCGCGAGGCTTCCGCCACCGAGCGGCTGATTTCCGCGGTGGCCGAGGATTGTTCCTCCACCGCCGCCGCCACCGAGGCGGCAAGCTGGTTCACTTGGTCAATGGTCTGGGTGATGCCGCGGATGGCCTCGACGGCGGCCGAAGTCTCGGCCTGGATGGCCGAAATCTGCGCGCCGATTTCGCCGGTGGCCTTGGCGGTCTGGTTGGCCAGGCCTTTGACTTCACCCGCCACGACGGCGAAGCCCTTGCCGGCGTCGCCGGCGCGTGCCGCCTCGATGGTGGCGTTCAAGGCCAGCAGGTTGGTCTGGCTGGCGATGGCGTCGATCAGCTGAATGATCTGGCCAACCTTGCCGGCCAACTCGGCCAGGCCCTCGATGCGGTGGTTGACGGCATCGGCCTCGCGGGCGGCCCGGTCGGCCATCTCGGCGGAGCGGGCCACCTGCTGGGCGATTTCGTGGATCGAGGCGTTCAGTTCGGTGCCGGCGGACGAGACGGTCTCCACGTTGGCGCTGGCCTGATCGGTGGCGGCGGCCACGGCGGCGCTCTGGCGGTTGGTCTGCTCGGCATTGGCCGACATGGTGGCGGCCGAGGCATGCAGCTGCTCGGCCGCGCCCGAGACGGTATCCAGCACGCCGCGGATGGCGGTGTCGAAGCCGGCGGTCAGCGTCTCGATGCGCTGCTTGCGGGTGATCTGCTCCTCCGCCTCCAGCTTTTCCGCCAGGCGGCGCTGGCTCTCCTTCACCATGCTTTCCTTGAAGCTCATGAAAGCACGCGCCAGCTCGCCGATCTCGTCATCGGTCTTGGCGACGAAGCCCACGTCCGTATTGCCGCCCGCCAGCTCGGTCATCACCTCCGTCATGCGCGCCACCGGGCGGGTGACGCGGCTGCGGATCAATTGGGCCGACCACAGGGCGATGGCGAGGCCGCCGGCCAGGGCGCCAGCGGCCCCCGCCAGGGCCTCCATGCTGTGATGGCGAATCCCGTTGGCCAATTCGCCCGAGTACTCGCCCATGGTGTGCGACAGGGCCAGGATGGTGTCGATGGCGGCGGTGGATTCCTTCATCCAGCCGGGGCCGTCGATGGGATAGACGCCACCGGCCACGCCGGCCTGGTAGATGCCATCGCGGACCTTCTGGAAGTCGCCCAGGAACTTGCGTTCCACCTCGTCCATGGCGACCAGGACCTTGGGCGGCAGCAGGCCCGCTTCGCGTGCCGCCACCAATCGGCTCCAGGCCAGGTCGACGCGGCCGCGGAAGCCGGCCAGTTCGGTGGCGGCGGCGGTGGACATCGGGCTTTCCGAGGACACCAGGGCGCCGACGCGGGCGCGTTCGCGGCCGGCATATTCGCTCATCACCCAGACGAAGTGCTTGAGGTCGGCGATGTCCGACAGCGAGGCGGCGGCGCCGTCGCCGCTGCGAGTGGCCACCAGGCGCAGCGCCTGGGTTTCGTCGATCAGGCCGGTAACGGTGGGGAACCACTGCTTCATCACGGCGCGGTCGCGCTGGTCCGCCGGCTTGGCCAGTTCGCCGTCCACCTTGACGCGCAGGGCGGCCAGGCGGTCATAGGCGGCGCGCGCCTTGTCCATCAGCGCCGGCTGGTTGAACTTGGAATCGGTGGAGAGGCGTGTCATCGCCTGGTTGTAGGCGGCATCGGCGCTTTGGCGCCGCTTGGCGATTTCGCTCTGGTGGGCCGAGACCTGGTCCAGCGGGGAATTCAGCGCGGCATTGGTGCGGCCGCGCTCGACCGCCCAATGGCCCGCCGCTTCCAGCATCAGGTCGGCGGTGGCGTTGGAGCGGGCGGTCTCCTCGGCCATGCTCCGGGCATGCCAGTTATCGGCGACGATGATTCCGGTGGCGAGCAGCAAGGGCAGCCCCAGCGCCATCAGCAGCGCCGGCAGCAACATGGCGATGCGCAGGCCGCGCAGGCCCAAAAAGCCGCGCTTGCCCACGGCACGCCGCATGTGGGCCGCGTATGTCTGATCCGAACCGGTGACGTGGCCCTTGAACCATTGCGTCAGGGTGTCGCGCAATTCGACGGCGAAGCCGGCGGCATTGTCGGGGGTCAGGCGGGCGGAGAAATCGGCCAAACGCTGCTCGAACTGGGCGTGTTCGGCGCGGTGAGCGGTCAGGCCATGCCAG
>DATJKV010000234.1:0-1651 GCA_035491155.1 Magnetospirillum sp.
GCCATCCAGCAACTGGACAAGGTGACGCAGCAGAACGCCAGCGCCTCGGAACAGATGTCGGCCACCTCGGAAGAACTGGCCAGCCAGGCCGAGGCGCTGCAGCACACCATCGGCTTCTTCACCGTCGAGCAGTCGCGCAGCGTGCGCAAGGCACCGCCCGCGTACAAGCCGGCTGAACCCACCCACCCGGTCGTCGCTCATGTGGCACCCGCCCGCTCCGCCGCTCCGGCTCGTGCGGTGGCCGGCGCCGCCCGCGTGGTGCCCATGTCGGCGCGCAAGGGTAAGGCGAAAGGTGCCAACGGCAGCGCCGCTGCCGGCTATGCCTTCGATCTGTCCGCCGGAGGGCCCGATGGGCAGGACGCCGAATTCGAACGCTGCTGAGCGCAGCACGCAGCCCTAGCTTGAATGGGAGGATGGCATGCGTTTCACGGTAAAGGCCAAGCTGGCGACGACATTCAGCGTGGTGATCATTCTGTCGCTGATCTCATCCGCCCTGGCGATCCATGGCTTGGGGGAAATAAGCCAAGCCCTTGACGGTCTGGTGGACGGCCCGGCCAAGCGCCAGCGCCTGGTCATGGAGATGGCATTGCAGTTCCAGGGCATGCGCCGGAATGTGCTGCGGCTGGCGGCCGCCACCGACGACCGTGAGATTAACGCCGCCGAGCAGGATCTCGCCGCGCTCCAGGGCCAGGTCAAGGAGACGCTGAACCGGGTATTGGCGGTCGCCACCGATGACGGGCGGCCCCGCTATCACGCCTTCGCCAATAACCTGACCGAATACAACGCGTTTGCCGACAAGGTGAAGGCGCTGGCCCGCCAGGGGAACAAGAACGGGCAGAACTCCGTGGCGCTGGCCAACGAACTGATCAACGGCGAGGGCCGCCGCGTGGCTGGCCAGGTGGTTTCCATCCTCGATGAGCGTGTCCAGGCCGCGGGTCAGAATATGGATATCGCGAAGGCGAGCTCCGACAGCTTGTATGAAGACACCCGCACCCAGGTATTGACGGCGGTGGGCTTGTCGCTCGCCATCGCGGTGGCGGCGGCCAGCTGGATCGCCATCCTGCTCAGCCGCGGCATCGGCCATGCCCGTGACTTGACCCAGCAAGTGGCCGAGGGTGACCTGACCCGCACCGCCGCCATCACCTCCAATGACGAGATCGGCGACCTGCTGCGCCATCTGAACGACATGGTGGACCACATCCGTGCGGTGGTCGGCGAGGTGTCCTGCGGGGCGACCAACGTCTCCTCGGGCAGTCAGGAACTGTCGGCCAGCGCCGAGCAGTTGAGCCAGGGCTCCACCGAGCAGGCCTCGGCCACCGAGCAGGCGTCGGCCTCGGTGGAAGAGATGGCTGCCAACATCAAGCAGAACGCCGACAACGCCAGCCAGACCGAGCGCATCGCCCGCCAGTCGGCCAAGGACGCCCAGGCCAGCGGCGAAGCGGTGGCGCGCGCGGTCCACGCCATGCAGACCATCGCCGAGAAGATCACCATCGTGCAGGAGATCGCCCGCCAGACCGACCTGCTGGCGCTCAACGCGGCGGTGGAAGCGGCGCGGGCCGGCGAGCACGGCAAGGGCTTCGCGGTGGTGGCCTCCGAGGTGCGCAAGCTGGCTGAGCGTAGCCAGGCGGCGGCTACCGAGATCAGCGGCCTG
>DATJKV010000235.1:0-2158 GCA_035491155.1 Magnetospirillum sp.
AAGCGGTAATTTTTGCCCGGCAACCGGCAGAATTTGCCGCCCACCCGCAACGATATTTTGCACTCTTTCAATGCTCTAGCGCTGGCATGGCGTTTGCGCAAAGGAGAGTGATTTGGAATTGAACCGGAGCGAAGCCCGTGACATTCGACTTCACTCCCGATTGGCTCGGCACCGCCACTTCCGCCGATTGCCCACGCCCGGCATCGGCGGCTGTCGCCCGCGTCAAGCCCTCGCCGTTGGTTGCGCCTCCTTGCGCCCCGGCGCCGCCCACCATCAATGAGATGGCGGTGCTGGTAGGCGAATTGTTCACCGAAGGCTCGTTGAGTTTCGAACAATTGTGTTCGCTTTCCCACGCCCCCGAGCTCAAGCACCTGCTGGGCGACACCATGGCCAAGGTTGCCCCGTCCCGGCGCAAGGCGGGGTGATGAGGCTGCTGACGGCCCTGACCCGGCGAGCCGCGCCGCCGCCACGCACCGAACCGCCATCGCTGCCGGTGCCGCACGACCTTGCGCAGGCTCCCATGCGGGTCCAGCCGGCTCCCTCGCCCAAGCTGATCGCCCTACCACCGCCGCGCGAGAAAACACCGCGTCACGATCTGCGCTGCATGTCGCCGCGTCGCTTCGCCGAGGTGGCGCACGAGCTTTACGTGGAAGGGTCCCTCCCCTGGGCCGAATACCAGTTGGTCGGGTTTCCCAGCGAACTGCACCCCGAATACAACACCACCATCGGGGCGCTAACCGGCGAACGCGCCGCTCCCGACCGCCCGCGCGACATGCTGGCGGAATGGGAACATCGCGTGGATTTCATGCGCCGCTACGAGGACCCAGCCATTCGCCTGGCCGAACGCGCCCTCGACGTGCTGCGCCACCAGGCCGAGCCACGGCCCTAGAAGGCCAGCTTCCATCCCTCGGCAGTCCGACACAACGGCAACATCGCGGTCCGGGCGTCCGCCCTGTCTACGCTCTTGGTTACCGTTTCCACGTCGGCGCAGGAAAGATTGTCTTTCTGGTAAAACCGTTTGGCGGTGACCACGCCGGACTTGCCGGTTTCTGGATTGGCCCAATTTGCCGAACCGCCGACCTCTTGGTGCTCCAGGACGTCACCGATGGCCGACTTGATCCTTTGAAAGTCCGATTCGGTCAGACCCAAAGGCCTGCCCAAAACCCCCTGGGCAAGCACAGGGAATGCCAACAGGCAAAAGCCGACGACCAGGGTGAAAGAGCGCATGTTCGATCCTTGCCTTTCCGGTTGAGGCTGATATGCACTCGCTGGCCCGCCGCAAACACTGACTTTCCGAGGTAGGGCATCGCGCATTAGCGACCGAACGCGCTCGGAAGCCCTCTATCGCCGAGGCGGCCAAACTGGGTGACTAGGTCGACGCCGGCTGCACTACCACGGCGGCCCCAAGACCGGCATTCTCCGGCGCCAGCCACGAGGCGGGAAAGGCGGCCACGCTCCGTCCCGGCAGGGCGGCGCTGATATGGCCGAAATTCTCAGTGCCGCGGCCATCCTCGAAATCAGGCACCACCACTGCCTCGCCGGCGATCACGCAGTCGGCGTAGCAGAAGTCGCCTTTCTTGGGATTGGCCAGTTCGATCAGGGTTAGCCGGCGCCCTTTGGCGTCGATTACCGCCTCCAGACTCTGATGGTTGGCCGGATGGGGCGACAGCACCACCAGGCCGGGGGCCAGGAAGGCGGCGCCCGGCGGCTCCAGCCAGACCACCCGATCCAGCCCCAACCAGTCGCGCAGCACCTTCTCGCCCTCGCCACCCGCCGGCCAAGCCAGGTAGGTCCCTTCGCCGTCGGCGCGAATGTCCTGGGGAAGGCCCGGCGGGGCGTCGAGCACCTCGACCCCCGCCCGCTCAGCTATCTCGCGGCCAAGGGCCGTGCGCGCCGCCGCCGCCGCCAGCCGCCCAGCCTCGTCAACCAGCCATAGCGGAGCATGCAGCCCAAGCGCCGAACCATCGTGCTCGGCTGCGAACGCGGCCACATTGGGGGGCGTGCGCAAGGCCACCACCGCCACATCGCGGCTGGGGCAGATCAGCGAGACGGGAGCATAGTCGGACAACAATTCGGCCAGTCCCAGGCAATCCTCGCGGGCAGCGTCATCATGGTCCTTGTCGTTGGTGGCCTTGGGCCAAGCTAGCCAAAAGCGCCC
>DATJKV010000236.1:0-2142 GCA_035491155.1 Magnetospirillum sp.
AACCTCGGCCCGCAGGCGCGCATCAAGGACACCGTGGTCAACGCGGTGACCACGCTGGAGCGGCTGCCGCGCATGCTGGCCCAGACCGAGCAGGCCTACAGCGCGATGATGAACGGGGGCCTCAAGCTGCATCCCGACACCGTCAAGGCCATGCGCGGCGAAGGCCGCCGCAAGGGCCTGCCCGGCTGGCTGCCCTGGGTGCTGGCGGCGGTGCTGGGCGGTCTGTATCTGTGGAAGTGAGTTAACGCCTTTCCGCCTCGGTAATTCACACTCCGCGCTTGCACCGCTTTCGCCCCCGCATTACGTTAACCACACTTCGTGATCCGTAATTAACCGGGGTATTTCCAGTGCTCGACGGCAGGCGCATCCTCCTGGTCCTTTCCGGCGGCGTCGCCGCCTATAAATCGCTGGAGCTGATCCGCCGGCTGAAGGAGCGCGGCGCCGACGTGCGCTGCATTCTGACCAGGAACGCCCAGCAATTCGTCACGCCGCTGGCGGTGCAGACCCTGTCGGGTAACACGGTATTTTCCGACACCTTCTCGCTGACCGACGAGCACGAAATCGGCCACATCACCCTGGCGCGCGATTGCGACCTGGTGGTGGTGGCGCCGGCCACCGCCAATCTGATCGCCAAGATGGCCACCGGTCTGGCTGACGATTTGGCCTCCACCGCGCTGCTGGTGACCGACAAGCCCATCCTGGTGGCGCCGGCCATGAACTTCCGCATGTGGGAGCACCCGGCCACCCAAGGCAATTTGGCCACCCTCAAGCAACGCGGCGTGCGCACCGTCGGTCCCAATCCGGGCATGCTGGCCGAGGGCGAATCAGGCATGGGCCGCATGGCCGAGCCGGCCGAGATCCTAGCCGCCGTCGAGGGGCTGCTGTCCGCCGGCCCGCTCAAGGGGGTGAAGGCGCTGGTCACCAGTGGCCCCACCTTCGAGCCCATCGACCCGGTGCGCTTTATCGGCAACCGCTCGTCGGGCAAGCAGGGCCATGCCATCGCTTCCGCCCTGGCGCGCCTGGGCGCCGACGTCACCCTGGTGACCGGCCCGGTGGCGCTGCCTGATCCGGCGGGTGTCACCACCGTGCACGTGGAGACCGCGCGCGAAATGCTGGGCGCCTGTCTGGGCAAGCTGCCCGTGGACGTGGCGGTCTGCGCCGCGGCCGTGGCCGACTGGACGGTGTCCAACGCCACCAAAGAAAAGCGCAAGAAAGAGCCGGGCGCGCCGCCGCCCGCCATCGAGCTGGCGCCCAACCCCGACATCCTTGCCACTCTGTCGGAAAAGGGCGGCGCCCGGCCGCGCCTGGTGGTCGGCTTTGCCGCCGAAACCGAAAAGGTGCTGGAGCACGCCCGCGCCAAGTTGGAGCGTAAGGGCTGTGACTGGATCGTCGCCAATGACGTCTCGCCGGTCACCGGCACCTTCGGCGGCGATTTCAACGCCGTCACCTTGATTACCCGTGCTGCGCCTGAGCCGTGGCCGCGCATCGCCAAGGCCGATGTGGCCGAGCGCTTGGCTTGGCGGATTGCGGACGCCTTGAAGGAGGGGGGAGCATGAGCGTCACCATATCCATTCAGCGGCAGCCCCACGCCGCCGACCTGCCCCTGCCGCGCTACGAGACCGCGCACGCCGCCGGCCTGGACCTGATGGCCTGCGTCCCCGCCGACATCACCTTGGGCGTGGGCAAGCGGGCGCTGGTGCCCACCGGTTTCGCCATCGCCCTGCCCGAAGGCTTCGAGGCGCAGGTGCGGCCGCGCTCGGGGCTCGCCGCCAAGCACGGTGTCACCGTTCTCAACGCGCCCGGTACCATCGACGCCGATTATCGCGGCGAGCTGGGCATCATCCTGATCAACCATGGCGAGGTCGCCTTCACCATCAGCCGTGGCATGCGCATCGCCCAGCTGGTGGTGGCGCCGGTCGCCCAGGCGGTGCTGGCCGAAATGGCCGAGCTGCCGCCCACCGCGCGTGGGGCCGGTGGGTTCGGCTCGACCGGCACCGGGAAATAGGGAGAGGAACATGCTGCGTCCGTCCAAGAAGATGCTCTTCGCCATCGAGGCGGTGCTCGATATCGCCTACCATGCCGGCGGCGAGCCCGTGCAGAGCCGCGAGATCACCCGCCGCCAAGGCATTCCGCGCCGCTATC
>DATJKV010000237.1:0-5036 GCA_035491155.1 Magnetospirillum sp.
GGCCGCCGTGCGCGCCATCAAGGCCGGCGCCAAGGAATACATCCCCCTGCCGCCCGACGCCGAGATGATCGCCGCGGTGCTGGCCGCCGTCACCGAGGAATCCCACGCCATCCTGTTCAAGGACCCGCGCATGGTCCAGACCCTGAAGCTGGCCGAGCAGGTGGCGGGCTCGGACGCCTCGATCCTGGTCACCGGCGAATCGGGCACCGGCAAGGAATTGATGGCCCGCTTCCTGCACAACAAGTCCCCGCGCGCCAAGAACCGTTTCGTCGCCGTCAACTGCGCCGCCATCCCGGAAAACCTGCTGGAATCCGAGCTGTTCGGCCACGAGAAGGGCGCCTTCACCGGCGCCGTGGCGCGCCGCATCGGCAAGTTCGAGGAGGCCAACGGCGGCACCTTGCTGCTGGACGAAATCTCGGAAATGGACATCCGCCTGCAGGCCAAGCTGCTGCGCGCCATCCAGGAAAAGGAAATCGACCGCGTCGGCGGCAACCAGCCGGTCAAGGTGGACGTGCGCATCATCGCCACCTCCAACCGCAACATGGAGGACGAGGTCCGCGCCAAGACCTTCCGCGAGGACCTGTATTACCGCCTGAACGTGGTCAATTTGATGCTGCCGGCCCTGCGCGAGCGTCCGCTCGACATCGCCATGCTGGCGGAGCACTTCAACAAGAAGTACTCGGAAAGCAACGGCATCGGCTTCAAGCCGCTGTCGGCGGAAGCCCGCCAGATGCTGGCCCGCCACACCTGGCGCGGCAATGTGCGCGAGTTGGAGAACACCATGCACCGCGCCGTGCTGCTGGCCTCCGGCGCCGAGATCGGCCCCGAAGCCGTCATCCTGTCCGGCGGCCCGCTGGGCGGCGCCCAGGACCCGGTGGTGGTGCAGGCCGCCTCGGCCGCCGCCTCGGTCATCTCGGGCGGCACCAAGGCCAACCTGGTGGGCAAGACCGTGGCCGAGGTGGAACGCGACCTGATCATCGACACCTTGTCCCACTGCTTAGGGAACCGCACCCACGCCGCCAACATCCTGGGCATCTCGATCCGTACCTTGCGCAACAAGCTGAAGCAGTACTCGGACGAGGGCGTGCCCGTTCCTCCGGCCGGCGGCGAGGCCGCGTAAACGCCATGGGTCCGGGCGGAGTGAAAGCACATGGCTGAGGGCGGAGCGGCCAACGCGGCCGGTCAGGCGCGCGAGGCGTGGGGACGGCTGAATACCGCGCTCCGGCGCGGCGACGTGATCATGGCGATCGGCGTGCTGACCATTTTGGCCGCGCTGATCCTGCCTTTGCCGCCGTTCATCCTGGACATGGGCCTGGCCATCTCCATCACCTTCGCGGTGCTGGTGCTGATGACCGCCATCTTCATCGAGAAGCCGCTGCAGTTCTCGTCCTTCCCGACGGTGCTGCTGCTGTCCACCCTGATCCGCCTGGCGCTCAACCTCGCCTCGACCCGACTGATCCTGTCCCACGGCCACGAGGGCGTGGAAGGCGCCGGACAGGTGATCGCCGCCTTTGCCAGCTTCATCATGAGCGGCAATTTCGTCATCGGCATCATCGTCTTCGCCATCCTGGTGATCGTGAACTTCGTGGTGATCACCAAGGGTTCGACCCGTATCGCCGAAGTGGCCGCCCGCTTCACCCTGGACGGCCTGCCCGGCAAGCAGATGGCCATCGACGCCGACCTGTCCGCCGGCATGATCGACGAAGCCACCGCCAAGCTGCGCCGCCGCGAACTGGAAATGGAAAGCCAGTTCTTCGGCTCCATGGACGGTGCGTCCAAGTTCGTGCGCGGCGACGCCATCGCCGGCCTGATGATCACCTTCATCAATGCCATCGGCGGCATGATCATCGGCATGGCGCAGAACGGCCTGGCGTTCTCCCAGGCCGCCGACTACTACACCAAGCTGACCGTGGGCGACGGCCTGGTCACCCAGGTGCCGGCGCTGCTGGTGTCGGTGGCGGCCGGCATGCTGGTCACCAAGGCCGGCGTGCACGAGGCGGTGGACAAGGCCCTGTACGGCCAGCTGGCCGGCTATCCACGTGCGGTGGGCACCGCCGGCGGCCTGATGTTCCTGATGGCGCTGGTGCCCAACATGCCCTTCCTGCCCTTCGCCATGCTGGGCGGCGGCATGGGCGCGGCGGCTTTCCTGCTGGATCGCTCCCAGCGCGCCAAGGCCGAGCGCGAGGCGGCCGAAAACAAGGAGAAGTCGGCCCAGGAAGCGCCGGTGGCGGAAGAGCCCATCTCCACCGCGCTGCGCATCGACATGGTCCGCCTGGAGCTGGGCTACGGCCTGCTGCAGATGATCAACAACCCGAAGGGCGTCAAGCTTACCGACCAGATCAAAAGCTTGCGCCGCGCCATGGCGTCCGAGCAGGGCTTCGTGATGCCCAGCGTGCGCATCCAGGACAACATGCAGCTGCCGGCCAATACCTATGTCGTCTTCATCAAGGAGGTGGAGTCGGGCCGAGGCGACCTGCGCCCCAATCAGCTGCTGATCATGGACCCGCGCGGCGACGAGATCACCCTGCCGGGCGAGAAGACCAAGGAGCCCACCTTCGGCCTGCCGGCCATGTGGATCGACCCCTCCAACCGCGAGGAGGCGCTGTTCCGCGGCTACACCGTCGTCGATCCGCCCACCGTGGTGACCACCCATCTGACCGAGCTGATCAAGGACAACATGTCCGAACTGCTGTCCCACTCGGAAACCCAGAAGCTGCTGGACGAGCTGGACAAGGAGCATCAGAAGCTGGTGGCCGAGTTGATCCCCAGCCAGATCACCGTGGGCGGCCTGCAACGCGTGCTGCAGAACCTGCTGGGCGAGCGCATTTCGGTACGCGACCTGCCCACCATCCTGGAAGGCATCGCCGAGGCCTGCGGCCACACCCGCAACGTCACCATGATCACCGAACACGTGCGCGCCCGCCTGGCCCGCCAGGTTTCGGACCAGCATTCCGGCGCGCAGGGCTTCATCCCGCTCATCACCCTGTCGCCCGAGTGGGAGCAGGCCTTCGCCGAGGCGCTGGTCGGCCCGGGCGAGGAAAAGCAATTGTCCATGCCGCCGTCGCAATTGCAGGATTTCATCACCAAGGTGCGTCAGACCTTCGAACGCTTCGCCATGCAGGGCGAAACCCCCGTGCTGCTGACCAGCCCGATGGTGCGTCCCTATGTGCGTTCCATCATCGAACGCTTCCGCCCGGTGACCGTGGTCATCAGCCAGGCGGAGATCCATCCCAAGGCCCGCATCAAGACGCTGGGGCAGATATGACGACGCGCGCTGACACCGGGGGCCGCAGCCCATGCGCCTGAAATCCTTCACCGCCCCGACCATGGCCGAAGCCATGGAGATGGTCCGGCTGGAACTGGGCGACGAGGCCATCATCGTCTCGACCCAGCGGGCCGCCGGCACCAAGGGCGTCCGCATCACCGCCGCGCTGGAACCGGCCGATGCCGATCTGGCGGTGGCCGAAATGCTGGAGGAGAGCCACCCCTCCTCGGCCGCCGAGACGGTCAAGACGGCACTGGAAAGCCATGGCCTGCCCCAGCGCCTGCTGGAACGGCTGACCAACGCGGCGCGCACTGCGGGAATCGACGACCCGACGCTGGCCTGCGCCGCCGCGCTGGAGGCCGGCTTCACCTTCGCCCATCTGCCCGAACATTCGGCGCCGCGCCCGTTCATGCTGGTGGGCCCGCCCGGTTCGGGCAAATCCATCGCCGTGGCCAAGCTGGCAGCGCGCAGCGTGCTGAAGCAGCGCCACGTGGGCGTCATCACCTGCGACAACATCCGCGCCGGTGCCCTGGAACAACTGGCCGCCTTCACCCGCATTCTCGAAATCGACTTGGTCAAGGCGCGCGGCCCCGAATCCCTGCGCCGCGCGGTCGAGGCCGCCACCGGCATGTTCGACCTGATCCTGATCGACAGCCCCGGCCTTAATCCATTCAAGCAATCCGACATGGACTACATCCAGGCGCTGGTCGAGGCCGCCGACGTCGAGCCCATCCTGGTGATGGCCGCCGGCGGCGATGCCAACGAGGCGGGCGAGGTGGCGGAAGCCTTCGCCGCCATCGGCGCCACCCGCCTGTTCACCACCCGGCTGGACACCACCCGCCGGCTGGGCTCCATGCTGGCCGCCGCCGAGGCCGGCCAGCTGGCCCTGTGCGACGTGTCGGCCAGCCCCCATGTGGCCAGCGGCATCTCGCCCATTTCCGCCATCTCGCTTGCTCGGTTGCTGCTGCCGCAGGCCCCCGAGCTCCAACCCGACCAAAACTTCTGGACCGAAGACGAGGCACACGCATCATGACGACGCCCGAAGCTCCCACGCTCGCGCCCCGCCCCACCCAACGGGCGAAAGGCCGCAATGTCGTCGCCGTGGCCTCAGGCAAGGGCGGTGTCGGCAAGACCTGGTTCTCCATCACCCTGGCCCACGCCATGGCCCGTGCCGGCCGCAAGATTCTGCTGTTCGACGGCGATCTGGGCCTGGCCAACGTGGACATCCAGCTGGGCCTGATGCCCAAGACCGACCTGGGCAGCGTGGTGGCCGGCCGCCTGACGCTCAACCAGGCGCTGGTCAACTTCCCCGACGGCGGCTTCGACATCATCGCCGGCCGCTCAGGGAGCGGCACCCTGGCCAACATCCCGCTGTCGCGCCTGCAGATGCTGGGCGAGGACCTGGTGCTGCTGGCCAACAACTACGACAAGGTGGTGGTCGACCTGGGCGCGGGCGTCGAGAAGACCACCCGCAACTTCGCCCAGCAGGCCGGCACCATCCTGGTGGTGACCACGGACGAGCCGACCTCGCTCACCGACGCCTACGCCTTCATCAAGGTCACCCACATGGAGCGACCGGGCACCGACATGCGCATTGTGGTCAACATGGCCAACTCCACCCGCGAGGGCGAGCGCATCTACAACACCCTGCTGAAGGCCTGCGAGGGCTTCCTGAAAATCAGCCCACCGCTGGCCGGCGTCATCCGCCGCGACCTCAAGGTGCGCGAGGCCATCCGCAACCAGACCCCGATCCTGATCCGCTCGCCCAGTT
>DATJKV010000238.1:0-5775 GCA_035491155.1 Magnetospirillum sp.
GTCTGAATTCAGCACCTAGGCAACCTGATTTATCCATCATTAATTACGCATGCAGCGTTTTTTTGTAAAACCTCTAAGTCATCATCTTATTTATTTGGTTTATTTTTCACTTGAGGTTAAGCAACCTCCGCGCTACGCCGCTGCGTCCGCTTTGGATTGCTTGGGTTGCCCACGGGCTATCCGTTTCCTCACGCCTGGTATATGCATCGGCAACGGCGGTAATACCAGTGTGGAGAACCGAAATCGGAAGGATAGTTTCCGGCGGATTTGCACACCGAATCAGCGGGAAACCGCCGGAAAGCGGCAGTTTTCATGCCTCTTCCCAAATGCACAAATTTTATGCGGGGAACTACATCTTAAGTATGGGGTGACGAAATTAACGCCAACCCACCTCAGACGGTGAGGTCCAGCGCACGCCCCGAGGACAGCCGGGGGAAGTCGGGTGGAATGATTTCGGCGTTGCCGATGTCGGGACTGGCGGTGCGGGCGGCACGGGC
The DNA here is from genome assembly GCA_035491155.1 of Magnetospirillum sp. Lineage (GTDB taxonomy): Bacteria > Pseudomonadota > Alphaproteobacteria > Rhodospirillales > Magnetospirillaceae > Magnetospirillum. The sequence goes on from DATJKV010000238.1 coordinate 498, forward strand.
ATAGGCCTCGAGGCCCGAGCGCACCGAACCGGCGGCCGAGACGGCCTCGGTGTCGCTTTGCGCGAACACGCGGGCAAGGAACGAGGTGAAGGCGCCCAGCAGGCCGAAGCCCGCCTTGCCCCAGCCGGTCGCCTTGCCCTGGGAGGAGGAGCCGTCGGATTCCGTGGCATCGGCCTGGGGCTGGACCGGGGCCTCGTCGGGCGCAACCTGATCGCCCACCTGGAAGCGCTGCCGGGTAGGATCGATGGCGCGGACGGGCAGAGTCGACACCAGCATGTCGGCCCGGGCGTAGGCGCCCGCCGCGCTGACATTGCTGATGGTGCTTCCCGAATTGCTCAACCTGATCCCCGGCCCGGGTGGTCCCGACAGGCCATCTTAGGCCCGCCGGGCCGGGCACGGCAACAGGACGAGATGCCTGTGCCGCCCGGAGCGGGAACGGGTCGGCCTACTTCTTCTTGGACAGACCGGCCAGCTGGCTCTGCAGTTGATTGATCTTGGCCTGCAGCTCCTCGAGCCCGGGCTCGCCGGCCGAAGCACCTTCATGCGGGGCGCCGTGGGGATAGAAGGGCGAGAACATCTTCATGGCGCTTTCGAAGAAGGCCATGTTCTGCTTGCCCATCTCCTCGAACGGATTGAACGGGAACAAGCCGTCCAGGGCGTTCTGCATGTACTGGCGCATCTGCTGTTCGTTCCGCGAGAACGACTGCATGGAATATTCCAGGTAGCGCGGCACCAGGCCGCCCAGCGAATCGCCGTAGAAGCCGATGATCTGCCGCAGGAAGCTGATGGGAAGCAGGTTCTGGCCGCCCTTGCCCTCTTCCTCGACGATGATCTGGGTCAGAACCGAGCGGGTGATGTCTTCGCCGGTCTTGGCGTCGTAGACCACAAAATCGGCACCGTCTTTCACCATTTGCGCAAGATGGTCCAGCGTCACATAGCTGGACGTCGCCGTATTATAGAGCCTACGATTGGCATACTTCTTAATGGTGATCGGAGCCTGGCTGGCAGCGTTCTGGGCTTCGGACATCTTGGCGTCGCTTCCGTTTTCGGCTTATGGATTTTGATGCTATCAGATTTTTCCCATTCGGCCGGATTGGCAATAGATTTTTCATCGCGTTGCAACGAGAACCAACGCTGCCGCGCTGGTCAAGCAACCAACCGTGGAGTATTCTTCCGCCATGTCTGAAGCGCCGCCGGATTTCAAGGCGCTGGCGCGCCGCTACCTCGACCTGTGGCAGGAACAGGTGGCCGCGATGGCAAACGATCCGGCGCTTGCGGACGTGGTGGCCCAGGGCATCGCCATGATGACCCAGGTGCCTGCCACCATCCTGCAGGCGGCAGCCGCCGGCGCGTCCAGCCCAACCCAGGCGCGAGCAGCCGATGCCGGACCGTCTTCCGCCAGCCAATCGGAACCTTGCCAGCCCGACTCGGCTGGGGCCGCGCCCGTTGCCGCTGCACCTGATGGCGCACGCCTCGACCCTGATGGGCTCGCGCGCCGCCTTGCCGCTGCTGAAGAACGGATTGCTGCCCTGGAAGCCCGACTTGGCGCCGGAGGCGGAAAGCCTGCGGCAAAGCCTGGACGCCGCCGGCCCCAGCGCGTGGATTGAACTGGACAAGGCGCTCGCCGCCGAAGGCCTGGCCCGTCACCAGGCCCTGTTGGACGGCATCGAGGCCTATCGCCGCCACCCCTATTCCCGCGATTTGCCCGAGGCGCCAGCGATCTGGCGCCAGGGCACGACCTTGCTCAGGGACTACCGCACCGAGGAGGCCCGGGACGGCCTGCCGGTCCTGGTGGTGCCGTCCCTGATCAACCGCGCCTACATCCTGGACCTCACCCAACGCCGCAGCCTGATGCGCTATCTGGCCCGGCGGGGCCTTGCGCCGTTCTTGCTGGACTGGGACGCGCCGGGCCAGGAAGAGCGGGAATTCGACCTCGCCCATTATGTCATCCGTCTCGGACATGCGGTGGACGAGGTGACGCGGGTCACCGGCCGCAAGCCGGCCCTGGCCGGCTATTGCATGGGTGGCAACCTGGCGCTGGCGGCCGCCATTCTTCGCCCCGATACCATTGCCAGCCTGGCCCTGTTGGCGACGCCCTGGGATTTCCACGCCGGGCGTCTCGGCCAGGCGGCCATGATGCGGGCGCTGGAACAGCCGCTGGGGGCGTTGATCGAGCGGGCCGACTGCCTTCCGGTGGACCTGCTGCAGGCCATGTTCGCCACCCTCGATCCCCATCTGGTGGCCCGCAAATTCGCTGCCTTCGCCCGCCTGAAGGCCCGCAGCGCACGGGCACGCGACTTCGTCGCCCTGGAGGACTGGGCCAATGACGGGGTTGCCCTGGCCGGACCGGTGGCCCGGGAATGCCTTTTCGGATGGTATGGCGCCAATACCCCGGCCAAAGGTCATTGGTCGATCGGAGGATTGCCGATCTTGCCGGAACGAATAAGAGTTCCCACCCTCGTCTTGATCCCCGAAAGGGATCGCATCGTCCCGCCGGAAGCGGCCGAGCCCCTGGCGCTCGCCATCCGGGGAGCACGGTCCCTCAAGGTTCGGGGCGGACATGTGGGCATGCTGTTGTCGGCTCGGGCCAAGACCGAGGTCTATAGCCCGCTGTCCAGATGGTTGGTTCGTACCGCAATGCAATAGGTGGGTTGCGCATCGTGCAGGGTACGGATTAAGAAATTAGTGGTAAGTTCTTCCGCGATTGCCGCAACGATCGGAAAAACGTCCAAGCAAGGAGCATAATTTTATGACCGATATCGTTATCGCCGCCGCCACCCGCACTGCCGTGGGCTCCTTCAGCGGGTCGCTGTCCGGTTATTCGGCGGCGCAGCTGGGTGAAGTGGTCATCCGCGAAGTGCTGAATCGCTCGGGCGTCGAGGCCGGTCAGGTGGACGACGTGCTGTTGGGCCAGGTGCTGACCGCCGGCGTCGGCCAGAACCCCGCCCGCCAGGCGGCGCTGTTCGCCGGCCTGCCGGTGGAAACCACCGCCATGACCATCAATCAGGTGTGCGGCTCGGGCCTGCGCGCGGTTGCGCTGGGCATGCAGTCCATCCTGGCGGGCGATTCCAAGATCGTCATCGCCGGCGGCCAGGAGAGCATGACCAACTCGCAGCATGCCGGCTTCCTGCGCAACGGCGTCAAGATGGGCCCGATGAACTTCGTCGACACCATGGTTAATGACGGCCTGACCGACGTGTTCAACAAGTACCACATGGGCATCACCGCCGAGAACGTGGCCAAGGAATACGGCCTGACCCGCGAGATGCAGGACGAGTTCGCCGTCGCCTCGCAGAACAAGGCCGAAGCCGCGGTGAAGGGCGGCCGCTTCAAGGACGAGATCGTCCCGGTCAAGATCGTGGTGAAGAAGGAAGAGAAGCTGTTCGACACCGACGAGTTCGTCCGCAATGGCGCCACCCTGGACGCCCTCGCCAAGCTGAAGCCCGCCTTCGACAAGGCCGGCACCGTCACCGCCGGCAACGCCTCGGGCATCAATGACGGCGCCGCTGCCGTGCTGCTGATGACCGCCGACGAGGCGGCCACGCGCGGCATCAAGCCGCTAGCCCGCATCGCCGGCTGGGCCACCGCCGGCCTGGACCCCAAGGTCATGGGCTGCGGCCCGATCCCGGCCTCGACCAAGGCGCTGGCCAAGGCCGGCTGGAAGCACCAGGACCTGGACCTGATCGAGGCCAACGAGGCGTTCGCCGCCCAGGCGCTGGCGGTCAACAAGGGCATGGGCTGGGACACCAGCAAGGTCAACGTCAACGGCGGCGCCATCGCCATTGGCCACCCCATCGGCGCCTCGGGCTGCCGCGTGCTGGTCAGCCTGCTGCACGAGATGGCCAAGCGCGGCTCGAAGAAGGGTCTGGCCACCCTGTGCATCGGCGGCGGCATGGGCATCGCCCTGTGCGTCGAGCGCTGATCGACTGAGTTACGGGGAGCCTCGGACCACCCGGAGGCTCCCCGCACATAACAGCGGGTGGAAACAACAGGCCGGACCATAACCGGCCAACCAGGAAAGACAGGAGATCAATATGGGGCGTGTTGCAGTTGTGACCGGTGGCACCCGCGGCATCGGCCGAGCCATTTCCGTGGCTCTGAAGAACGCGGGCTACCGCGTGGCGGCCAACTACTTCGGTAACGTCGAGGCCGCTCGCCAATTCACCGAGGAAACCGGCATTCCCACCTATCGCTGGGACGTTTCGAACTACGCCGAGTGCGAAGCCGCCGTGCATAAGATCACCGCCGAGATCGGCCCGATCGAGATCGTGGTGAACAACGCGGGCATCACCCGCGACGCCACCCTGCACCGCATGAGCTATCAGATGTGGGAAGAGGTCATCCACACCAACCTGACCAGCTGCTTCAACATGGCCCGTCTGGTGGTTGATTCCATGCGCGAGCGCGGCTTCGGCCGCATCGTCAACATCGGCTCGATCAACGGCCAGGCCGGCCAGTACGGCCAGGTCAACTACGCCGCCGCCAAGTCGGGCATCCATGGCTTCACCAAGGCCCTGGCCCAGGAAGGCGCCGCCAAGAACATCACCGTGAACGCCATCGCGCCGGGCTACGTGGACACCGACATGGTTCGCGCCGTGCCGCCGGCGGTGCTGGAAAAGATCATCGCCAAGATCCCGGTGGGCCGCCTGGGCCGCGCCGAGGACATCGCCCGCTGCGTCATGTTCCTGGTCGCCGATGACGCCGACTTCATCACCGGCTCGACCGTTTCGGTCAACGGTGGTCAGCACATGTACTAAGCCTTTCCCATGGAGGAAGGCATGAAGGGCGGGGGAAACCCCGCCCTTCTTGTTTCAGGCGGGGAATACCAACGTCGCCACGGCGCCGCCGTCATTGGCCATGGTAAGACGCCCCCGCAATTGGGCTGCCAGCGACCGCACGATCCGCAAACCCAAGCTTGTCTGGGCATCGAGATCGAAGCCGGGCGGTAGGCCGGGGCCATTATCGCGCTCGGCCAGTCGGATCGAGCCGTCGCGCACCGCGACCGAGACAGAAATTTTTCCAGGCTGTCCCTCTGGAAAGGCATGCTCCAGAGAGTTGCACACCAATTCCGCAACGATGAGGGCAAGCGGTATCAGCTTGTCGGCCGGAACGCGGATCGGATCGGCCGCCACCTCCCAGTTCACTTGCGGCGCCCCCGCCGACCAGATCACCTCCTGGCACAATTCGCGGAGGTAGTCGCCCAAGTCCACGTCCTGGCGCGTGGGATCGTGCAGCATTCGATGCAGTCGTCCCAGCATCGCCACCCGCGAGCGCGCCT
>DATJKV010000239.1:0-2579 GCA_035491155.1 Magnetospirillum sp.
GCAAGCAGGCCATGGAACTGCTGCTGCTGGGTAAGCCGGTGGATGCTGCCCGTGCCGAGGCCTGGGGCCTGATCAACCGCGCCGTGCCCGCCGACGAGCTGGGAGCGGTGGTGGCGGACGCCGCCAAGGTGCTGGCCTCCAAGTCGCCCTATACCCTGAAGGTCGGCAAGGAGGCGTTCTACCGCCAGGCCGAAATGGACCTGGATGCCGCCTATGACTACGCCACCCAGGTGATGGTCGCCAACATGCAAGCCAAGGATGCGGCCGAGGGCATCGACGCCTTCCTGAACAAGCGCCACCCCACCTGGTGCGGCGCCTGATCACGGCCGCAAGTGCCGCCTGAGGGTGGATAAAAAATCAATGGGCGCGGCCGTAATGCTCGCCGAGCAGGTCGCGCCCGAAATCCAGGGCCGGGTCGTGCCACACGGTGTGGATGTGGTTGGCGTGGTTCCGGGTGTTGTCGTACTCGATCACCAGGGTGGGGCCGTGGATGCGGTAGTAATGGGGTTGCCCCACCGCCAATCCTCCCGCCCAGGCGAAATGCAGCCCGGCCGTCCCCGCCTCGCGCAGGCGGTTCATTTCCCATGCGGCCAGTTCCGGCCGCAGGCGGCGGGCATAGGTTTCCACCAGTTCCAATAGCCGGTCGCCTTCGTCCTCGCTCATGGCGGTGAAAGGCAAGCCGCTGGGGCGGTGCAGGCTCCGCTCGCGGCCGGGGCCGGTGACGATTTCTTCGGGAGCATCCGTCGCGATCAGCGCGCGGTTGCGGCGCGGCCCGTCGAAGCTCAGCATCAGGGCACGGGCCAGGTCTTCCTCGGCGCCCAGCACGCTGTGGATGGGGCGGCCGGCGTCGAAGGTGGCGGGGTCGGCTCCCATGAAGTGGGGCAAGGCCACCACGGTGTCGTCGTCGATGATGGTGAAGGTGATGGACAGGTGGTGGCCGTCCACCCGCCACGACCACGGCGCCCCGATTTCGGGATTGCCGAAAATGATGAAGGCGAAATTGCCCTGGTCATAATCCACGCCGGGATCGCGTGGCTTGATCACCTCTTCCAGCGCCATGATTCCTTGGGCGGCGGCGAAGCCGGTGTCGGACAGGCCGGTGCGCAGCAAGGCCATGGCGGCGCGCTGCTGCCTGGCGTCCATGTTGCGCAGGTGCAGGCCGGGGCGCTTGCGCGGGATGTAGTGCCAGTCGAACCGTTCGCCGGCATCGAAGGGATACAGGGCCTCGCGGGTGCGGGCATGATCCAGGGTGTCGAGGAAGGCGATCGCTTCGATCTGCATATGGCGGTTGAGATTGCCGGAGATGGGTTCGCTGTCGACCATGGCTGCCACCACCTGGATGATCGCAATAACAGCCGGGCCTTCCCGCCGGTTCCGCCCCCTTACGGCTGCCGCGGCGCCAATGTCCCTTTCGCGCGCAATGCGCGAAAGGTTAAGCTGGTGGTGATTTCTTGGTAGGGGAGCCCATGCCCATCACTCGCCGCACCCTGCTGGCCGGCCTCGGCGCCAGCGCCGTCACTCCCGCCTGGGCCCAGGCCATCCGCTCGCAGAACGACCCCTGGGCCCAGGTGGATCCGTACGACGATCCCAGGAACGGGTTTCCGGCCGAGGGGGAGTGGGGCGGGGGCAACGCCCCGGTGCACCGGAATGCCTTGGCCGGAAACGGCTCGAAGGCCCTCCTTTCGGCGGAAGAACAAAATGAGGTTGCGGCAGGGCGCATGGCCTATCCTTACAGGATAAAAAAACTGGGTGGCGCCTGCTCCGACCCTAAGCTTCAGCAGGCTATCCGGGATTTCTGCCGGCCGATGTTCGCAGTTGCCGACCGGGCCAACCTCCCTTGGGTGGTGACGCTGGTGAATGAGCGTAAGGAGAACGCTAGCGCGGGGCCGGGCGGTACCGTCATCGTCCATGCGGGAATTGTCGCGATTTTCGACAGTCCATACGAACTCGCTTCTGTGCTTGGCCACGAGGTCGGTCACGTCGACTGCCGCCATCTCAGCCGTGGCAAAGATATAGGGATGCTGGCCGATATCGTGAGGCAGCAGGGCATTACCGGCATGGGTGACGAGGCCATGACGAGGTTGATGCCTCAAGTGGAGGGGCGGGTACTGGATTTCATGGATCTCATGGAGAAGAAATTCAGCCGGGAGGACGAGGAAGAGGCCGACATCCACGCCATCGAAATTTTTGATCGCCTGGGTATCGACCCGATTCTTGCCGCTTCCGGCATGCGGAAAATTATGAAGCTCGAACAGATGTCTGGCGGCGCGGCGCCCAATGAATGGGTAACGAACCACCCGCTCACCCCCGACCGGGTTGTGAATATCGAGCGAGCGGCGGCCTTGCGCCGCAAGCCGGCAACTAATTTTACCTTTCCTGGTTGGGATGTGCTCAAAGCGGCCTTCCCGACCCCGCCCGAATTCAAGAAGACCTAAAGGAGTCCATCATGCTCGATTTCACTTCCAACCAATTGAGCCAACTGGGCGATCTGGCGGTGCAGTGGGGGGCCAACGGGGTGTGGGCGCTGGTTACGCTGGTAATCGGTTGGCTGCTGGCCGGATGGGTCGAGCGGATGGTCA